>JAFRGH010000095.1 GCA_017433945.1 Mogibacterium sp.
ACGTCGCCCTCTCACGGCGGAATCCAGGGTTCGATTCCCTGATGCGCTACCACGAAAACGTAAAGAACGGCTGAAGGCCGTTCTTTTCTTTTGCTGTTTTATTACCGGATAATTAATGAGGCGGTAAGAGACAGGCTGGGAGGTCTGCATTCTGCCAGAATGATTCTTTGCAGCGTTGATTTTGATGAGGCTGAAAAGAATAATAAAAAGGATTGGATATAAAAAACAGGTGTCCGGAAGGCACCCGTTTTCAGTATGCGGTAAACAGTTAAAGAAGGTCGCTCAGTCGTTTGCCGGAGAAGAAATCACGTGTCAGCTGATAGTATTCTTTCCACATTGGCAGAGTATGACATCCGGGAGCAAGCGGACAGTTTCTGGCTTTATCCTCCAGACACGCGACAGGAGCCAGAGTTCCTTCCATTACCTCGATTATTTCAAAAACGATATATTCTTCAGCTTTACGGCAGAGCCTGTAGCCTCCGCCTTTTCCGCTTACACCTTCAAGCATGCCGCCTTTTACAAGGTCTCTGACAATGATCTCAAGGTATTTTTTTGAGATCTGCTGCCTTTCGGCTATATCCTTAAGCGCAACATTTCCGTTATCATCATGCTGAGCGAGATCTATCATAATTCTGAGGGCATAGCGGCCTTTTGTTGAAATCACGGTCTTACTCCTTTCTGAACAGTAATAACGGTCATTTTAATTTTACTATTGGAGGTCATGGTGTTCAAGCCGTCAAAGGCTTTCGCTTTTGTCTGAGAGACAGAGCAAATTCGGATGTTCTTTTTGTGCCGCATAGGCTATAATATATAAGGATGTATTTGGCCCTGAGGGCCGGTAAAAAATGCGTTTGATTTCCTGAAGGAGGAGTTAAAAATGATAAATAAAATTCTTGTCGAAGCATGCGTCAAAGCATTCAAAAATATTTTTGAGAGAGAAGGCGTGCCTTATGTGATCCAGGATGACGAGGAATCCAGTTATTTCTTTCACCTTTGGGAGGAAACTGACGAAGAAAGGGATCTTGCTTACAGACAGGCTGCTCCTGCTATTGAGCGCATAGCAGCACATGAACCGTTTATATTCGAGACGGAAGGCGAGCCGCTTATAGTACGCCTGAATTATCTGGACCGGAAGCTTGAAAGAGACTCCTTCGGTGAGATCATGCTCGAGCGTCCTGACCTTGACTGGCGCTTTGCCATATCTGTTAAGAGTGATGCCAAGATCCTGTCTGCGCTTCCTGTAGCGGACAGAGAACTCGACATGAACAAAGACAGAATAATGAATTCGAACAACGCGATCGATGACTTCGGTGACCGTATTTTCGGCATCCCTTGCTCAAATGAGTATTTTGATGACATGAACGAGATCCTCCTGAATATCGCGCCTCGTGATTCCGAGAACTGGGGAGAGCTTGTAAAGGACGAAAACTTTATATATGGTTCACTTGTCACGCCTATGCTCAGAGCGATCGGACGTGAATTTCCGCGCTTATTAAAGTTCCATCCTGAAGCACCTCAGAGACTCTTTGACTACTTCTACGGTAAGATCGATTATTATTTCATCAAGCCTATTGATGAGCTGAAGGTCACACGTATCGGCTGCGTTAACTCCCGCGGCTATCTCGGACGCATGCCTAACAACAGAAACCTTAAGACTCCTAAGACAGGATTCCCTTCGGAACTCCTTGATGTAAGGTTCGCTACAGGCAAATACGGCGAGATCTCAAGAGACACTCTGCAGCTTGCCTTTGACGGCGGCTGGTCACTGTGCATCACAATGTTCCCGGTATATGATACTTATGGAGAATTCGGATTCGATATGCAGGTATATCTCCCTGTAACACCGTTCGGCAGCTATCGTGACCAGGTAGACTGGTATCCGGAGGCATAACGCAATAATGTTCAGATCACCTAAAACAAAGGCAGGTAAATTTTTAAGAGAAACGCTGATCGTTCTGACGTCGGCGTTTTTCGGTTCATCGGTACAGATATTCGTCATGATCCCGAATGGCATGACTTCGGGAGGAATGCCGGGTGTAGCAAGGCTCATTACGCACTTCCTGCCGGTCAGCTACTCACTCGTATATTATACGCTGTCCATGGTAGTGCTGATCGTAGCGTATTTTGCGATGGGCAAGGCAGAGGTAAAGCGGATAATAGCCCTCGGGTTCGCGTATCCTATCATGCTGTTCATATTTGAGCATATGGACTACGAATTCCTTAGATCACCCGATCCGTTCCTTGCGGCAATCCTGATAGGGATTTTCTACGGAATAGCGACAGGCGTCGGCTACATAGGAGGCTACTCTTCGGGCGGGACGGATACTCTGGCCAGGGTAATAAAATTCAGGTTTCTCAACCATGTGAGGACCGGCGACATACAGATGGCTCTCGACGTAGCCATAATCACGGTATCGGCTTTCGTATTCGACACTAACATAGCCGTATACGCAATAGTGACTGCAGTAGTGGCGGCAAGGGTCATTTCAGCGATTACTGTAGGATACGGAGGAAAATTCGTTCAGTTCGATATAATCACGAGTTCGAAGGAAAAGCGTGAGCAGATCACCGAATTTATACTGAAGGATGTGAACCGTGCGGTGACAACGCACTCGTCAAGGGGAGAGTATACTAAAGAGGAGAGAAGAACACTTACGACAATATGTACTCCGGCAGAGAGCATAAAGATCAAAAAGTACCTTGCGGAGGTGGATTCTGGTGCGTTCGCGACAGTGATGTCGCTCACAAATGTATGGGGCAAACGCTTCCAGGATATCAATGAAGCAGACAACACCTAAACAGTACAAATTTAAAACACATCCCCGCGCGGGGATGTGTTTTTTACTTTACGGATTTCAGGATCCTGTTAGCAGTCTACACCGCCGTCAACACGGAGCAGCTGTCCGTCCACAAATGAGGAATCGCTTGTTGCAAGGAAAAGAGCAACAGTTGCGATCTCACTGCCCTGACCGACACGGCCAAGAGGTGAGCGGCTTGTCATGAAATCAACAACAGGTCCGCCTGCTTCATCAAACATAGCGGTCATGATAGCACCAG
>JAFRGH010000011.1 GCA_017433945.1 Mogibacterium sp.
CTATGGTGCACCGGATAGGGCTTTATCAGAACCTTTATCAGAATCTTTGGTATCGAAGTATCGTTCGATCTCCCGTGCTTCCTTGTTGTTGACTTTGCCTTTCTTACCGGAGTGGTTTATCAGCAGTAGGAAATGATTATCGTACAGATATATCCGGTCTATAAACGCTCTGACGAGCAACCTGCGGTATTCAATGTCATCTATGTCACCGCTTCTGATCGCGAGAAGGAATGTCCTAACAGTTTCCGGCTCTATGTGTATATGCCGCGACTCTTCTCGCTTGAGCTGCTGCCTGAGGCTTGCAAGCTCATCCTCACGTTGTTTAAGCCTGTCGGCAAGCATCACTGAACCCTGACCGTCCTCTATCTGATCTATTATCCTGTTTATCTTGGTTTCGGTATCCTTGATGTCAGAACGGAGCCGTATAATGAGAGAAGTCTCCTGATCCTTACTGTTCTGCTCTTCCACGGACCTTACTACAGCCTCGATTATCTCATCCGAGAGCAGTTCCCGGCAGTTTTCAAACACAAGATCTTCAATGAAATCCTTCTTCACATTTTTCTTGTCGCACTTCTTCGGAGCATTAAGACAAGTGTAATACCTGTACGTCCTTCCTGTGTGCGATGTGCCGGATGTACCGACCATCTGATCCTTGCAATGCCCGCAGTACAGTTTGCCGGTAAGGAGATAATCCTCAACTGCAGGGCGGTGAGCATGGCTGTGAGTTCCGAGCAGATCCTGCACTTCGAAAAACAGTTCATCACTCACAAGTCTCGGTATGACATCCGGGAATCTCATATCAGCGTATTTATAGATCCCTCTGTACCTATCGTTTCTCAGGAGGTTCTGCAGAGAATTCTTGCGGAACTCTCTTCCCATAGCTGTCTTTATGCCACGCTTGTTAAGATCATCGATGATAGACTTTATCGTTTCACCGGAAGCGACACGCATGAATATCTCTTCAACAATAGGAGCGTTTATCTTGTCAGGGATGTAATGGCCTTCACTGTCTGTGGAGTAGCCGAAGGTGACAGCGCCGCCGTTATGCTTGAACTGCTCGGCGCGAAGTCTCATGCCGCGCGTTACCTTTTCAGACAGCTGCTTGCTGAAGTAGTCGGAGAAGATCTCAAGCAGACCTTCAGTAATAACACCGGAGCTGTCATCAGATATCTGCTCCTTTGCAGACACGACCTTGACTCCGTTTTTCTCAAGGATCTTCTTGTAATAGCCAGAATCGTTTTTGTTGCGGGCAAATCTATCGAACTGGTACACGAGTATGATCTCGAATCTGCCATACTCGCTGTCATCGATCATGCGAAGGAATCCCGGCCGCTTGTCAGTGGTCGCAGTCTGTGCACGGTCGATGTACTCCTGCACTATAAACATGTCATGCGATTCAGCATAAGCTCTGCACTCTCTGATCTGTCCTTCGATGGACATCTCGTTCTGTTTATCCGAACTGTATCTTGCGTATATTACTGCGTTCTTCATATCCGTTATTTCTCTTCCTGCCTGTTCTTGCGAAGCGCATCCATCTCTGCCTTTGTCTCTGCAGCCCGGTCAGCAGGGAAGCTATATCTCCAGTGGTCATATGCCTCTCTTGTTATGCTGCCGGTAGTGAGTCTGTTCTTGATCCTGTTCCATGATGACAGATCATCACGGAGAGTCAGATCATATTTCGGATGATTAACATCCTGCTTAAGACAGACCTGACCGTCAAGTTCGGTAATGGTCAATCCATATTTATCTTCAAGTGCGAACAGCGTATGCATCAGTCCATAATAGCTGTCTATGTCAGGAACAGTGATTGCCTCAGGTGCGACATCAAAAATCGCAGACATAGCCTTGATGGTTTCCGCTTTAGGTGTGCGTTTTTCTGATTCATACTGAGCGACTCTTATGTCGGCAGTCCGCTCACTGTAGCCCATAGCTTTCCCAAGCTCTTTCTGTGTCAATCCTTTCCTTTGCCGGAATGCTTTTATTCTCTCTCCAAAGGCCATAGTGCTCTGACTCCTTCCCGGTTAAATATGATTTTACTGCTGCACAAATCATAGCATAACAGTAATTGAAAAACAATTACATATTAACTAAATGCGTTTAGTTTGTTATTGACTTAAACATATAGCGTTAGTATAATGTAATACTCAAATACGACATGAGTTAAATACTAAAGGAAGGAGGACAAAAAGCGAATGACGGAACCAATAGATGTATATGTGATTACGCGGGGGATAATGGACAAACTGTATCTCCTGCAGAGGATCAAAAACATTTGCCGGGCAGCAGAGGCGGTACGAAAGAAAAGAGACGCCGGATGGGAACTGATCCTGCAGGACGGAGTGACCCTGGAGCGGATGACAGTTGCGAGAGATCAGGAGAAATGACCAATGAGAAGCATAACTGAAAGAGGCCTCGCCGATTGAGAGCGAAATACACCCATCGCACAAACCTGACGGTTCGTACTCTGTGTATTTCGCCTCGCGGGGCGTGACCGTAAAGATGGTTTGAACAGGAAAAGGTGGTGATCATTATTAAGAATGTGAGCTTTATAGAGCATGTCAAGATCACAGATGTCGCGGGCAGGATCGAATATATCAGCAGCGAGGAAGAGCAGGAATATCTGTATGCAGTTTATGAAACAGTGCCGAGGGAGTACTGGCAGGAGCTGGCAAAACAGAATCAGGCAGACTTTAAGAAGAGCGGAGCAGACGGATGTTGCATCGAGGCGAGAGAACTGATCATAGCTCTGCCGAAAGAATTTACACAGTACGATCCGGACGAAGTAATCAAATATTTTGTGGAGTCATTCAGGAACAAATACGGAGCGGAATGTATAGCTGCCCTTCATCATAATGAGAATAAGACGAATTATCACATCCATCTTATCTTCTCCGAGCGGCAACAACTCGAAGAACCGATCGTAAAGATCGCATCGCGAAATATGTATTTTGATCCGAACGGCAAACATGTGAGGACGAAAAAAGAAGTGACAAATGAAGACGGACTTCTACCGGGCTACAAGATGATACCCAAAGGCGAGATCTATGAGCAGAGATATTTCGACAAGAAGAATCCATTCTTTAAACATCCGAACTTCACTGAGGATATGAAGGACTTCTTCACAGGATTGATGAACCGGCAGCTGTCAGAGAGAAATCAGATGATGGTATTTCCGAAGAACAGTCCCTTCCTTCCGACAAAGAAGATAGGTAAGAATAATCCGAAGGCGGAGTTCATAAAAGAAACGAATGCCCTGAGGGATGAATGGAACAGGAATGTATGGAATGCTTACCAGCGGGGCGCGCCTAAGGAGAGCCTGATGACGGTAAAGAAGGAACTGATCTCAAAGCCTGCGGCGAAGTCGATAGAAGAGTCGGGTGGCAATAATGATCCGGCGAAGTATAACAGTATACTTGTCAGAGCGATAGCGATAGTTGCGGAGATGTGCAGGATCCTCCGTAGAGAAAGCAGGGATACCTGGGCTGAAGCATGGGGCGAGACGCTGACCAAGCTGATGGAGATGGCTGTTCAGAGCGCCGGCCTCAGAATAAAGGATCCGGTCAGAGAGCAGAGAGTCGGCCGCGAGTCGGGACAGAGATAGTGTCCTAGGGTATACCCTTTAAAGGAGCGAAAATACGAATGCCGGAGTCGTTGAAAATCCGGCGTTCTTTTTTCGGCGGATTTTCAAATTCGTGTTTTAAGCGAAGAAAATATGCAAAAGGATGTCTGATACCTTTTATAAAAAACATCCGCGAAATCGCTGGTCTTGACCATGTGTTTTTCACTAAAACTACACTTACAGACAGGGCTGAACGCGTTGAGGAGAAGGCCTGAGTATAGTAGAATAAATGCGTTGCTGCTCTCCAATCTGGCAACAGAGAGGAGGTGATAGTCTTGAGAGGATTTCTCATATCATTCTTGATCTCCCTCGCAGCAGGTGTGGCCTGCCACTACATCTGCAAATGGCTGGACGGAGACGATGATTAAGCAGTGACCAGCCTAAAGAGAACACCGGGGACTGCCTTCCCCGGTGTTCTTGTGATAGCTTGAATTGAATTTCTCATATCATTTCTTCTCTTGCCGACTCCATTATATCATCGTCAGAGTAATTGTCAAGAAATCCATTTTTGCTAACCATTCTCTGAAGCATCCTCTATTGCTTTTACAAGTTCGTGAGGACGCATTCCTAAAGCGCAGGCAATCTTGCAGATCGTTTCAAAGTTTGCCTGCTTGGTTCCATTCTCAATCATAGATAAATGGCTCCTCGCTATTCCTGCAAAACTGCTTAACACTTCCTGAGACAGCCCCTTACCCTGACGAAGGCGTTTTATGGTTTTTCCTATGCGATCATTGTCGAATTCAAACATGATGTCTATACCCATAGACATCATAGTTTATAGTCCACAACCCGATGTCTACGAAGATAGACGAAACAGTGTTTTTTTGCTATACTTGCATCAATATGACGGCGTTATAACTGGCGCTCTATTTTAAGGAGATACATAAAATGTCAGAAATGAAAACAGGATATCCATCAATAGATAGACCTTGGTTAAAATACTATGATAAGGATGTGGAGAAGGCAGTCGTACCAAGTGAATCAATTTATATGAGGCTGGAGAGGTGTAATAAGGGGCGTTTGGACAAGCCCGCCTTGGAACTTAGACTAAGTAATAACGACTTTAAGAGAGGACCGATACTTACCTTCAGAGATTATCTTGCGAGAATAAATGAATGTGCCAGAGCATTGTATGCTCTGGGCGTGGAAAAAGATGAGATTGTTCCGATGATAATTCCAAATGTCCCAGAAAGCAGGATATTTATTTACGCTGTAAATATAATAGGAGCAACGGCATATCCCATTTCACCTATGGCATCCACTGGTATGCTTGAGAAAATCATCGAGGAGAACCATGTAAAGATATTGGTAATATTTGATGCACTCTGGGAAAAGTTTTCATCAGCTGTATCATCTGAACATATTGAGAAAATAATCCATTTGTCGGGCACCGAATCATTCCCATTCATCATGCGAAAAATAGCAAAGTTCAAGAAAAGTGCTATTCCGCGTGACAAGAAAAACATTTCATATGATTATTTCATTTCGCTAAAAGACCAATGTAAAAACAATCTTGATCCATATTATGATCCTAATCATATAGCAGTCGTGATTGGTACTAGTGGCACGACAGGAACGTCTAAAGGTGTGTGTCTGACAGATGACTGCCTTAATGCTTTATCGTTGGAGCAAGAGATTGCAAAAATATTTTGTGTTGGGGAATTGTCACTGGACGCACTGATTTCTTCAATAGGATATGGAATATCTATGGAGCATAGTTTTGGCTGTTTGGGAGTTCATTGCATCCTAATACCCGAACTGATTACAGATGTATTCCCTCATGTATTATGTAAAACGAAACCGGACAGCTTTGCAGGTGGCCCAGTTCATTATATCAATCTCTACAGGAGCCCTGAATTTAAAAACGGTATAGTTCCGCCGGTCAGAAACTTAATATCAGGAGGAGCTTCTTTAGATAAAGAACTTGAAATGAATATAAATGGAGTTTGCGAGGGATATGTTGAGAAGCCTGGCGATATTATTATTGTCAGACAAGGATATGGTGCAACTGAGTGCTGCGGAAGCGCTACTTATGCGGTTCATGGTTCGTATAAGTTTGGAGGAATAGGAATACCCCTTCCACTTGAAAACATGGGCATTTTTGAACCTGAGACAGATAGAGAACTAAAATACGGCGAAGAAGGCGAAATATGTATTACTGGGCCAACTATTATGAGTGGCTATCTCAATAATCCATCTGAAACAGAAAAGGTTATGAAGCGTCATTCTGATGGATCAATATGGCTTCATCTTGCAGATCTTGGGCATTGTGATTCGGATGGTCAATTCTATATTACAGATAGAATAAAAAACATATTTATGCGCACAGGATTTAATGTTCATCCTTCGAAAATTGCAGAATTCATTACTACTCAACCTTGCGTCGAAGAATGCTGTGTTGTTGGAATTGAGCATCCGGATCAGCAATGTGTACCAGTGGCTTTTGTAGTTAAAGATAGCGTCAGCAACATTGATGATAATATATTAAGAGAAGAACTGATACGTGCATGTTATGAAAACCTAGCTGAAACAGATATCCCGTATGAATGGATATTTGTTAATAGCATTCCAAGAAATATGGGCGGGAAAATGGATATGAACAAATTGCTGAGTGATTATCCGATCAGTTTTTCTTGATGGTATGAGTTGTTGCAAGGAGGTAAAGAACAAATGAGAAGAAAAGCAGCTTTTGCAGTCGCACTTATTATCTGTGCATCGGCAATCTTCTTCTTGATGATTTTGTGGTACATTGGAAGGCTTGCACTATATGGAAATATCAGATCATTTTCAAATAAGTGATTAGGATGAATGCTATAATGCAGACGATATTCACGAAAAAAACGGCCGAAGCCGTTTTTTGTTTGCCTTACCCGAACCTTACTTTAGCAACGTATCCGCCGCGATAGAAGTAAAGGTTCGGAAAGGACTGTTCTGGTGCGCGCGGCGGGGATCGAACCCGCGGCCCCTTCATTCGGAGTGAAGTACTCTATCCACTGAGCTACGCGCGCATGTTAAATTCTTAAGAGTGCTTTTGACCGGGCCCGGTGTATTGCTGTAATAATGCAGCCGGATCCGGCCAAAAGCTATTTCATATTCAAATTATCCGGAGTCTATATCTCCGATTTTCTCGGTCTGCCCATGAGGGCCTCGAGAGCGTCGTTGACCTGGATCTTACCGTTGATGACGTTGTAGATAGCCTCTGTGATAGGCATTTCCACGCCGGCCTTCTTCGCAAGCTCGTAAGCTGCCTCGGCTGTGAACATTCCTTCGACGACCATGCCGATGGATTTGCGGGCCTCCTCCGGGTCCATTCCCTGACCTATGAGCCTGCCGCAGCGGAAATTTCTCGAGTGCATGCTTGTGCAGGTAACGATCATATCGCCGACACCTGAGAGCCCTGCGAAGGTTTCTGCCCTTGCGCCCATCGCGATTCCGAGACGTGTCATTTCCGCGATGCCCCTTGTCATCATGGCCGCGCGTGTGTTGTCGCCGAATCCGAGACCGTCGATGATTCCCGAGCCGACTGCCATTACGTTCTTGACAGAGCCTGCGAGCTCCATGCCGAGCATGTCATCGTTGATGTATATCCTAAAGCGGTTCGTAGCAAAGAGATCTGCCAGCGCGTTTGCGGTTTCCGATTTGCGCGAGGAAACGGAGATCGCTGTAGGAACGCCGATGCCTACCTCTTCTGCGTGCGACGGACCGGAGATGCAGACATATCTGTCCATGTCGAAATATTCCTCGGCTACCTCGGACATCCTCTTGAGCGTCTTCTGCTCGATTCCCTTGGCGATGTTCATGACAAGCGCGTCGTCTCTGATGAAAGGCGCTGCCGCGCTGATCGCGCTTCTGAAATGCTGCGCCGGCAGAGAGAATACTACGTAATCCGCGTCCCTGAGAGCTGCTTCATTATCTGTGTAGAAATGATAGTCGCCCTCGAGCTTTACGCCCTGCAGCTAGTCGGTCTTTTACATCGCGTCTTCCATGCGTTTTAAATGAGCTTCGTCGATGTCAAATATGTTGACCCTGCAGCCCTTGGCTGCGACAATTGTCGAAAGAGCGGTGCCGAAGCTGCCGGCTCCGATGAATGTTACAGTTGCCATATATTTATATCTCCTTGGTATAAGCAAATAATAATTCGGACAGCATCGCGTCCGTCCGCTGTTCAGCTGTGCATATGAGCTTTCATAAACAGGCACGCACCGACGGGTGCGCCTGCAGTGCACGCTCTATTATTATACAGATTTTACACAAAAAATAAACCCGTAGCATAAGCTGACGATGCCGTATTGTGTTACAATCTGCTGTGGGACCGAATGAGAAAAACAAATGAAGGAAATGTAGAGCAAAATGTATAATGCTGAGACTGTGATCGAATATGTCGGAAAAGCGCTTCCGGATTTTTTCGGCGGTGATGCGAAGCTGACGGCGCGAGAGCTGTCGGACGGAAATATCAACTATGTCTATCGTGTTGAGGACGAGGTATCGGGAAAATCCCTGATCGTCAAGCATGCCGAGGACACGCTGAGGGTCAATACGAGCAGGCACATCGGCTTCGAGAGGAGCAGGATAGAGTGCGAAGTGCTGAAGATGCACCGGGAATACTGCCCGGATCTGATACCTGAGGTTTATCTCTACGATGAAGAGGAGCACAATATCCTCATGGAGGATATGAGGGGCTATGAGAACCTGAGATATGAGCTCTGCGCGCATAGGATATTCCCGAATCTCGCAAGGGATATGGCTGATTTTTGCGGAAAAGCGCTTATCAGCACAACGGACATGATCATAGGAGCGGAATGGAAAAAGGAGCTCGTCAAAAGATATACCAATCCGAAGCTGTGTGAGATCACCGAGAGGCATGTGCTGACAGAGCCGTATTTCGATGACCTCGATGACAACAGCGTCATGCCGCAAAATGATGAGTTTATGCGCGCGAATATCTACGGTAATGAAGAGCTGCATGCAAGAGTCGGTATGCTCAAATCTGTGTTTGAAACAAAGGCTCAGGCACTGCTGCACGGCGACCTTCATTCAGGCTCCGTCTTTGTGACCGCAGACAGGACATGCGTGCTCGATCCTGAGTTCGCGTTCTACGGCCCGGTCGGCTATGATACGGGTAATTTCATCGCAAATATGATTTTTGCGTATGCGAACGCGAAGTACAACATGGAAGATGCAGGGAAAGACAAAAGAGAAAAAACAGAGTATCTCGATTGGCTGCTATCTGTGATCGTAGAATTCTGCGACAGCTTCAGAGCCGAGGCGAACGCGCTTATTCTGGAGAGATCGGGCGACCGCATGATGCGCAGCGCGCAGTTCTGCGACGCGTACATGGACGATATATTCAGAGATCAGGCCGGCTTCGCCGGAACCGAGCTGATAAGGCGTATAGTCGGAACATCCAAGGTCAAAGACATCACATCGATAGAGGATACGGAAGCAAGAGCAAAAGCGGAGCTGCTGTGCATGAAAGCAGGCATCGCGCTGGTCATGGAACCGGAAAAAATGACATGCGGCAGGGACTATTCAGAGCTGCTCAGGAGCCTGTAGCCTATCCCCTGCCGGCGATGGCTATCCTGCCGGCAATCTGCTAAAATGATAGAGTACTGATATGGTCGAACTGAATCAGAACGCAATTGAATACATGCAGAGGCTGGGATTTCGCGATGTAGTGATAGGGGTGGAGCGCTATACTACATGATGCGATCCTCCGAGAATGGAGCTGTCGGTAAGTTTTACCGGCGAAGAGAGCGCTGCAGAGCGCGATAAGCTGTACATAAGCGAAGAGAGCTGCCTCGGCAGCGTGTTTATCCCAAAGGAAGGAGTCCGGATCACCGGCCCGATCCGCGTCAGATACGAAAAATATCCGTGGATCGAAAAATTCGAAGTTGACGGGCTCAAGCCCGCGCCGCCGAAACGCAAAGGCGTCGGCACGAAGGACATCAAAGGCTTCGTAAGATCGCTCAGTACGATATATTCGGGAGCCTACGACGACTACGATAAATATTTCGGAGAAGGAGCGGCTGACTCACAGGATAAAGCCGGTTGTAATGCTCGCGAAAAAGCCCGTGAGTATTTCGCAGCTGTGACCGCACATTTTATACGAACCCTGCATGAGTCAATGGGGACGGTTCTTTTTGACTCGCCCGGCGCTGTAAAGCTGTTCCGTAAATTCTGCGGATTTACGGAAAACATGTGGCGCGAGGGCAACGGGGAAATGCTCGGGATATGCCTCGGTACAGTGGTGCCGATGCTGCAAAACGACGCGGCGTCACGGGTGATCTTCGCAGAGACCATAACGGATGAATTTAAAGAATATCTGCAAAACGGTGATGATGAAAAGGGACAGGCAGGAGAGGAGACAGTAAATGGCAAGCAAAAACTACAGAGAATTACACTTTCAGCTCAACGATGAGGACTATAAGGCATTTGGACGCTACAGGATACTGTATACGAAGAACGGCCGCGGCATGGTAAGGCGCACGATGCTCACATATGTGATTATAGGCGTAGGCGTAGCGGTACTGTTTTCGCTGTTCCCGGTGGATGAGAAATTCAGATATCTCATGTATGCCGCGTCGGCTATCTGCATACTGTACGGGCTGCTTTTTGCGGAGAGCAATCTGCTGAAGCAGCAGGACAGAGCCATCGAAAACAGCAAAAATGACATAGAGCGCGTCCATCCGGCGACGAATGTGATCAATTTCGGTGCGGAAACGTTCACTACTTCGGCAGGCGAGGATTCGGCGGAGTTCAGATATGACGAGATCAAAACTCTTGATCTTGCCGAAACGGCCATATATGTCTGGATGAGCGATACCATGATAATGACCATTCCTCTCCATGCGTTCAGGAACATGGACGAGATGAAGGACCTCTATAAATGGCTCAAGTCAAAAAAGGAGGGAAGCGGCAGACAGCAGGCGGAATAACGCGTCCGGACGCGTTTCCACAAATGCGGACATAATCGGACGGTTTTGTATATTGTGAAAAACAACAAAAAATTTCGAATAATTGGTTGACATCACAAATAAATATTGTTATATTAACACACGAACCGGAAATAAACGGTCAATATCTTATTCTATGAAAGGAGCACGTTCACATGACATACAGAAGCATGATGATGGAAATGGGAATGATGGGCATGTGCATGTGCAGAGCCGGTAACAGCATAGGATAAGGTCATAACGAAGCCGAATACTATGAGTTTTCTCATGTTGCATAGTCAGGGGCAGGTCGTTAGGACCCGCCCCTGATTTTTTTAGACGAAAGGAACAAAATGGCGGAGAATATTATCAGCCTTCAGGGAGTCACCAAGGAATTCGAGACCAGACACGGCAGGGTGGTCGCTCTGAAAGACATCAATCTGGATATAAAACCGGGTGACGCCTACGGTATCATAGGCCTTTCCGGCGCAGGCAAATCAACTCTGGTCAGGACAATTAACCTGCTCGAGCACCCTACGGAAGGCAAGGTCATGTTTGACGGGAACCTGCTGACGGGACTCAGCGGCCGAGAGCTCAACCTGCACAGGCGCAAGATCTCGATGATCTTCCAGCAGTTCAATCTGCTGATGCAGAGGGACGCGATAGGCAATATCTGCTTCCCTCTCGAGATCGCGGGAGTCCCTAAGAGCGAAGCCAGAGCGAAGGCTGAAGAGCTTCTCAAGGTCGTTGATCTCGAGGACAGGGCCCACTCATATCCGTCTCAGCTCTCGGGCGGGCAGAAACAGAGAGTTGCAATAGCAAGGGCGCTCGCGTCTGACCCGGACGTGATACTCTGCGATGAGGCTACATCGGCCCTCGACCCGAAGACGACGAGATCGATACTGAAGCTTCTCAAAAAAATCAACGAGGAACGCGGCATCACGCTGGTGGTCATCACTCACGAGATGGATGTTATCAGGCAGATATGCACCAAGGTAGCCGTCATCGAAAACGGTGAGATCGTCGAAAGAGGCGATGTGGGAGAAGTGTTTGCAAGACCTAAGTCAAAGGCGGCGAAAAAGCTCTTCTTCCCGGACGGCAGGAACAGAGAGACCACAGTCGGCAGAACCTCTACCAGAAACCGCGTGAGACTGGTATTCGACGAATCGAACGCCTACAAACCGATAATTTCCAATATGATCACCGAACTCGGCGCGCCGGTCAATTTCTTCTACGCGGACCTCGATGTGCTGGGCAACAGGCAAAAAGGCCAGATGGTCATCTGCCTCTCGGAGGACAAGGCCATGGCGGAAAAGCAAAAGGAATACCTCCGCAGGGAACGCGTGGAGGTGACAGAGCTTACAGACGATATTGACGAGTTTATACAGGAGGAGGGATAAAACTGATGGATGCGCACACTCTTACAAGCCTCCTCTGGGAGGGGACGCTGCAGACGCTGTACATGACTCTCGCAGCAACGCTGGTGTCATATCTGATAGGACTTCCGGTCGGAGTTTCGCTGATAGTCACAGGTCCTAACGGCATAAGACCTGTCAGCGTGTATAACAAGATCATGGGGTTCATCGTGAACGTAGTCAGATCGGTGCCGTTCCTGATACTCATGATCGCCTGCATGCCGTACATCCGCAAGATCATAGGCACGGGCATCGGTACATCGGCTACAACGGCGGCTCTTATAATAGCGGCATGGCCGTTCGTGGCAAGAATGGTCGAGCAGTCGCTGCTCGAGGTCGATCCGGGAGTGATCGAAGCGGCACAGGCAATGGGCGCGAGCAATATGCAGATCGTATGGAAGGTGCTGCTGCCTGAAGCAAGACCGTCTCTGATGAACGGAGCGGCAGTCGCGACGATAACGATACTCGGCTACTCAGCGATGGCGGGAACGCTTGGAGGCGGAGGCCTCGGCGACATAGCCATAAGATACGGCCACTACCGCTTCCAGCCGACGATAATGTGGATCACCATAATCGTGCTGGTGGTGCTCGTCCAGATAATGCAGGAAATAGGCATCAAAGCAGCCGCAAAGCTCGACAACAGAATAAGCTGATTCAGTATGAACCATATATAAATAAAGACAGATTGGTATATCAGAGGGAAAGGAGAATTCACCATGAAGAACATCAAGAGAACACTCAACAAGACAGGAATCATCGCACTGCTTCTCGTACTCGTGCTCGGAGTACTCACTGCATGCGGCGGAGGCTCAGACAGCGGAGAAAGCGGAGAAGAGGCTGCGGACAGCGGCGACAAGGTGATCAAGGTAGCGGCATCGCCTACACCTCACGCAGAGATCCTCAATTCTGTTGCTGACGCTCTCGCAGAGGAGGGCTGGACACTCGAGGTAGTCGAATTCGACGACTATGTACAGCCGAACGTAGCGACAACAGACGGAGACGTCGACGCAAACTATTTCCAGCACGTGCCATATCTCGATCAGTACAACAGCGAGAACGGAACGGAGCTCGTAGCTGTGGGAAACGTACACTATGAGGCGATGGGAGCATACAAGGGAACTAAGGATTCATTCGACGCTCTCGAAGAGGGAGACCAGGTAGGAGTTCCTAACGACGTTACAAACGAGGCAAGAGCACTGCAGCTGCTCGCGGCAAACGGCGTGATCAAGCTCAAAGACGGAGTAGGACTCGAGGCAACCAAGACAGATATCGTTGACAATCCTAAGGGAATAGAGATCGTAGAGCTCGAGGCTGCGTCGATCCCTGGCGCTCTCCCTGATCTGGCAGTCGGAGTCATCAACGCAAACTACGCTCTCGGAGCAGACCTGACAGTTGACGATGCCATCGCATACGAGGCAGAGGATTCGGAGGCTGCGGAGACCTATGTAAACGTGATCGTAGTCAACGCAGGCAACGAGAACAGCGAAAAGACCCAGGCCCTGGTAAAGGCTGTACAGACAGATGCAGTAAAGGCATTCATCGAGGAGACATACAAGGGCGCGGTACAGGCCAAGTTCTAAAGAAATAATAATCAATGCCTGTGTGAATCCTGGTATCAGGTGGCTTCCGGTCATGATGCGGCCGGAAGCCGCTTTTCGGCCTGTTAATGTAAAATACTGATAAATGTAGGAATTACATTACAGCGTGACTGAAGAGGTAAAGAAAGAAGCTGCGTATAATATGAGAAAAAATGAGAGAAGAGTCGCGGTGATTGCGGGAACGCCTGTGGATACACAGATGGGAGTCGAATTTATCAATAAAAAGGTCTCTGAAGAAATAAAAGAGGCTGCAGCTTCGGCGGACAGGACGGACTCGTCAGAGGAAGCAGCGTACGAAGTGCTGCAGCCGGTATACTGTCCGGTCTCGGAGAACTGCGATGCTCAGGTCAGGTTCCAGTATTCGGATGAAGCAGGCAAGCGGGCGCGCATCGATGAGATATTCGATCCGGAGATAGCGAAGGGAACAAAAGATTTCTTTATATACTGCAATTCTCTTTCCGGCGCGTTCGATTTTGACAGCTACGCAGAGGAAAAATGTGTTAATATATATACGCCGCTGCAGATCTACCGCAAGCTGGGCGGTCAGTTCGGGCGCGTCGGCGTTATCGCTGCCAACAATATTTCCGCGCACGGCATAGAAAAAGCTCTGCTGTCAGCAAACGACGATATCTATGTTATCGGCAGCGGAAATATGTCGATAGTGCGGGCGATCGAAAGAGCTCACGCTCCGGCGGAGATCATTAAGGAATGCGGGCTCGAATACATGGTGAGGTACATGGAGACCTGCGGAGCGGAGGCAATGATCCTCGGCTGCACCCATTTCCCGTATATCAAGGGAGAATTCGAAAAGATATGCAGCATCCCGGTCATCGACCCTGCCGACATGATGTACGCCGCTCTGGTATCGCCGTGTTAGGCCCCGGCGTGAAGTCTATCATTAAAATTGGTTAAGATATTGTGAAAATCCGCGCGTGTTTATTCAAATCACGCGCGGATTATTATATAATGCACTATGTATAATTGTGTTGGGACTTTGGTTGTGCCCAAAGCACACTGCAATTAAAAATCTAAGGATAAGGATTGGATCATGGAAAAAAATTTTATTAAGGTGGACAAATGGGGCACCTGCCTGTGGGGCATTGATGATACCGGCAGGCTGTTTATCAACGGAGGCGAGGCAGAGAGCGTTTCCGATTCAGGGGTGCCATGGGAAAACTATAAGCAGGTGATCACCGAAGCCGTTGCCATCGGCAAGGTATCTTTTCCTGACGGAGCGTCTCTGGCAAAGCTGTTCAAGGGATGCAAGGGACTCGAAAAGGCTGATCTGAGCGACTTTGTGACTGACAACGTCGTTGATATGCATTCGATGTTTGAGGGCTGTGTAAGGCTCAAGGATCTTGACATATGCAATTTCAACACACACAGATGCCACAACATGAACAAGATGTTCACAAAGTGCGCGAGACTGACCAATATGATCATAGGTCAGGACTTCAGCCTTACAGGCGACGGCACAACGTCCTGTGACAGGCTTGCCGTCAAAGAAACAGGAAAGTATAAGAGAGCCAAGACTATCTCAGCAGAGGGCTCTGTCATCAGCTACTACCAGAATGGCGGACGCGATGAAGTGCAGGAGAGAAAAACTCTGCCTGAATACAGCTACGTCCTTGAGGACGTAATGTTTGAGGCTCCGGACAACAGATCTGTATTCATAGGCTGGAACACGGAAGCTGACGGCAAGGGAACTCTTTACAAGCCGGGTGATGAGCTTCTTATGGTCGACGAGGATATGGATCTCTTCGCGACATGGGCCAAGGCGCCGGAGATCGGCGAGGTCCGTCCGATCAGGGAATTTACGTTTGGAGAGACTATTCCGTTTGAGCTGCCGCAGATCGTTTCTGTCAACGATCCGACTGTAATGGGATATCTCGAGATCAGCCCGGACGGATACGAAGACAACTGGAAGGCTATTTCCCACGATGCCATCCTTCCTGTATCTTTTGATGGCTATTATTTAAGGCTGCACGCGACTAACAAGGTCGGGGAAACAACATCCAATCCTGTCAGGCTTCACATCAGAAAAGCCAATATAGATATGTCCGGAGTCCGCTGGTGCGAGGATCCGGAGATGGTTTATGACGGCACACGTAAACATGTATGGATCGAGGGCCTGCCTAAGGGCGTCACTCCTGTATACACCAATAACGAAGGCGTCAATGCCGGACGCTATACAGCTACTGTAAGGCTTGATTATGATCAGGAGAATTTTAACGAGCCTATTATCGTCAAAGAACACGACTGGTCCATCAAAAAGGCTTCTATCGATACTTCAAGGATGCACTGGAACTACAACAGAGCGTTCGAATATAACGGCAGCGAGCATGAGGTAAGACTCAATAATGTGCCTGCGGGCGTAGAGGTCTCATACCAGGGCAATACGGGCAAGGATGTCGGAGTTTACACGGCAGTCGCAACATTTTCATACGATGAGACCAATTTTGAGAGACCTCTTGATCCTGTTCCGCGCGTATGGGAGATCACAAAGGCGCCGGTAGAACCGGGCAGCCTCAAGTGGTCGGGATACAAGGATTTTGTATATGACGGAGAGCCTAAGAGCGTGTGGATCACCAATCTGCCGCCTGACGCGATAGTCGAATACGAAGGCTGTGAAGAGACTCCTGCAGGCAAATATCTGGCAAGAGCAAATCTCTTCGGCAATTACTATTCGACCGGTCCTATCGAATATGAATGGGAGATCGACAAGGCCAGATATGACCTCTCATCAGCAGCATGGGATTATGAGGGACCGTTCACATATGACGGCAAGGCGCATTCGGTAGAGCTGACAGGACTGCCTCCTGAACTCGGCGTAAAATACGAAAACAACACTGCCGTCGATTCGGGAGACTACATCGCAAGAGCGAGATTCGTCAATCCGAACACTCACAATTATTACACGCCTCAGGACGTCGGCGTCAGATGGTCAGTCACCAAGAGCGCACCGGACATGTCCGGCGTCAGATGGGACTACAGCGGACCGTTCACATATGACGGCGAGATCAAACGCATATCGCTGGTCGGACTGCCTGAAGGAGTGTACGCGGAATACGAAAACAACGCTGCTTATAATGCGGGCATTTATGTGGCTCATGCTACTCTCAAATACGACGCCGCAAACGTCGAGGTTTCGCAGCCTTCGGACTGCCAGTGGAAGATCAACAAGGAAAAGATCGACGTTTCGAACGTTTACTGGGATTACACCTCAGCCTTTGTCTATGACGGAGCTGATCACGGGGTATTTCTCACCAACGTGCCTGCAGGGCTCAATGTAGAGTACACAGACAACCTCAAGGTCGAGGCGGGCAAATACGTCGCTACCGCTACGCTGATACCGGTAGATCCTGCCAATTACGAGACGCCTGAGGTAAACGGCTGCACCTGGGCCATCAATAAGGCGCAGATAGAAAAAGACGATTTCGAGTGGACGGATTTCAGCGATTTCGTATATGACGGAACAGAAAAAGAAGTAAAGATCATAAGCGACATAGGCGATGATATCAAGGTCGACTATGTATTCAACGTGCAGAAAAATGCCGGACGTTACTATGCCAAGGCTATTTTCTCCGCGGTCGATGAGAATAACTTCATCCCGCCTAAGCCTGTAGGCTATTCATGGACGATAGAGAGAGCCGAATACGATATGAAGGGCGTCGTATGGGACTACACATCAGAGTTCTCATATGACGGCAACCGCAAATCGGTAAGGCTCATCAATGTTCCTGAAGGGCTCCAGGTGAGCTATACCAACGCTGACCAGACGGCTGCAGGCGAGTACGTCGCAGTTGCAAGGTTCATAGTGACCGATACCGACAACTACAGTGTGAACATCCCTGATATGACACTGTACTGGAAGATCGCGAAGGCCGCGTATGATCTGAGCGCGGTCAGGTGGCAGTACGAAAAATCATTCATATTTGACGGAAGCGAAAAGAGCGTCAGACTGACGGGACTGCCGGATGGCCTCGAACCGATATATTCAGATAATTCGGCAATACTGGCAGGCGAGTATACAGCAAAGGTCAATTTTGAATATGACAAGGACAACTATGAGGAGCCGGGTATACCTGAATGCCGCTGGCAGATAGAAAAAGCTCCGGTTGACCTGACAGGCATCACATGGGACTATGAATCGGCGTTCGTATATGACGGCACCGAAAAGACTGTAGAGCTCAAGAGACTGCCTGATGATTCGTACGCGGAATACAGCAATTCAAAGGCGACCCAGGCAGGCACATATGTAGCCGCTGCCGATGTCATTTCAAATGACCCGGATAACCGCCTCACCAGCAGGATGGATAATCTTGTATGGCGCATCGAAAAAGGCGACTACGATATGAGTCATGTTTACTGGGATTACGATGCTCCGTTCACCTATGACGGTGACGAGCATACGGTAGTGCTAAAGGGACTGCCTGCAGGGGTAACACCGGTCTACAGATACAATTCCGCGATCGATGCGGGCGTGTATGAGGCGACAGTATCGTTCAGGATCGCTGACGAGCGCAATTACAAGGTTCCTGAATTCGACAGCTGCAGATGGGTCATCAACAAGGCGGACTACGACATGTCGACAGTTCAGTGGAACTACGGCGGCGAGTACAAATACACCGGAAGGATGTACGAGGTAGTTCTCAGAGGTCTGCCTGAAGAGGTCAGAGTCGTATATGAGGGCAACGTAGCCGCTCTTACCGGCAAATACGAGGCAAGCGCGGACATCATCCCTTACGATTCGGATAACTACAACAAGCCTTATGTAAACAACTGCAGCTGGGAGATCGTCAAGGCTGATTACGAGATGTCCGCTGTCAGATGGGACTATACGAATCCTAAGGTGTTCAATGGAAGACCTCAGAACGTAATGCTCGAGCATCTGCCGACCGGAGTTATCGCGGAGTATGTAGAGAATGAAGCGGTAGATGTAGGCGAATATACAGCAAGAGCGATACTCAAGGTCACGGATGAGGCAAATTATAATATTCCTCATGTCGAAGACTGCGTATGGGAGATCGTCAAGGCTGATTACAACATGTCTGTCGTAGCATGGAACTACATGCCTGGAGATTTCGTCTATAACGGGCGCAGGCACAGGATCGAGCTCGAGAACCTGCCTGACAGCGTGGTTGCAAGCTATGAAGGCAACACCGGCGTACATGCGGGAGACTATCTGGCTACCGCATCGTTCCGCACGAACGACGCTAATTTCAACGCTCCTGAGACGGTGACGTTCCCGTGGAGCATCGGCAAAACAGAATATGATATGAGTCTGGTCAGATGGGACTACACAAGCGAGTTCACATACGACAAGACTCCTAAGAGAGTCGAGCTGCTTGGACTGCCTGAGGGCGTCAGCGTTGAATACGAAAACAATACCGCGATAGACGCAGGAACATATATCGCCATTGCGAGATTCAGCACGGCGTCAGAGGACTATATCGTGCCTGAGGACATGATATGCAGATGGACCATAAACAGGGCAGACGCGGATATACGCAGGGTAAGATGGGATTACTCGCAGCCGTTCGTCTATGACGGCAGCGTCAAATCCGTAGAGCTTGCGGGCGTCCCTTCAACTCTCCGTGTTGAATATACGGGCAGCGAGGCCAAGAGAGTGGGAAGATACAATGCTCACGCGGATCTCATTCCTATCGATCCGGCCAACTACAATGTTCCTACTATAGGAGACTGCCAGTGGGATATCATCAAGGCGGATTATGACATGTCCGACGTGAGATGGTTCGGAGACATGCAGTACACCTATGACGGCAGCGCCAAATCAATCACTCTGATCGGACTGCCTGAGGGTGTTGAGCCTGTTTACAGCAACAATGTCGCGACCGAGGTAGGAACATATACCGCCAAGGCAAAGGCTATCTACGATGAGGTCAATTACAACAAGCCTGAGATCGAAGAGCAGGTATGGTGCATAACCAAAGCTTCATACGACATGAGCCAGGTTTACTGGGATTACGATGACAACTACGTTTATGACGGCAGTGTCAAGACCGTGACTCTCCGCAACCTGCCGGCAGGAGTGACTCCGGTCTACAGCGGCAACAAGGGCATAGATGCCGGAGATTACGAAGCATACGTTTCATTCTCTTCATACGATGACCGCAACTACTACAAGCCGGAATTCCCTGGCTGCGGCTGGACTATTGAGCTGGCCGAGAACCCGGCTGTACTGGGTGACATCAAATGGAACTACAAGGGACCGTTCACCTATGACGGCACCCAAAAGGGCGTAGCGCTGACCGAGAGAGTCGTGGAACAGGGATTCATGGACAGACTGCGCGGACGCAGCGAGGTCGTTGAGATCGAAGGCGTGCCTGAGGGCTTCGACGTCATATACGAGAACAACGTCGCGACCAATGCAGGCGTGTACTACGCGACAGCGAGACTGGTCAACAGAGAGAACCACAACTACAAGGATTTCATCGTCAACGAGTGCAGATGGGAGATCGTCAAGGCTGTTCCTGACATGTCCGAGGTACGATGGGACTACAGAGGCGCATTCACCTATGACGGCGGCGAAAAGAGAGTCGAGCTGCTCGGAGTGCCTGATTCCGTTGTTGTGACATATACGAACAACGCGGCGACCAATGCGGGCGAGTACGAAGCCCTGGCTGTGCTGATGGCTAAGGATCCTGTGAACTGGGAGATGCCGAAGCCTGTCAAGGGATGCTGGTGGCAGATAGACAAGGCGAGATATGATATGTCTCATGCCGAGTGGGATTACGAGGACAACATCGTTTACAACGGCAAGGAAAAGACTGTCAGAGTCGTCGGACTGCCTGAAGGCGTCAGAGTCGAGGCATACAGAGGAAACAAGGGCCTCGAGGCGGGTAATTATCTGGCAGAGGCTGTGCTTGGATACAGAAATGCCGAAAACTTTGAAGAACCGTCCCTGCCGAATCTTAAATGGCGCATCCACAAGATGAAGATCAGCACAGAGAACGTCAGGTGGAACTATGATGAGAGCTCGGCACAGGTATACGACGGCAAGCCAAAGGAAGTAAGGCTGGTCGGAGTGCCGAGCGAGGTCGAGGTATCATACATCGACAACGTCAAGAGCAACGCAGGCGTATACACTGCAAGGGCAAGACTCTCATACGATGTGCGCAACTGCGAGGTCGAGGATATCGCTGACCTGAGATGGAGAATAGACAGGGCGACATATGACACGAGCAAGGTGCGCTGGAGCTACGAGGGGCCGTTCGTATATGACGGCTACGAAAAGAACATAGCACTGCTGAACGTGCCTGGAGGAATCGATGTCAGATACCGTGACAACAAGGCGTCATCACCTGGAACGTACACGGCAAAGGCTTACCTCACATATGACAGTGAGAATTACAACACGCCTGATATCGATACGACCATAGACTGGGAGATCCTGCAAAAAGACTGATATTAATACACGACTTTGATGCGGCGCGCGGAGACGTTTCGGGGAGAGCTTCCCGGTGAAGGAGCTCTCCGCGCGCTGCCGGAGGTTACATGAACGGCTATCTGATAGCGATAATAGCGCTGGTCCTGTGCTCGACATTCTTTTCGGGCACGGAGACGGCGTTTTCGTCAGTTAATAAGATAAAGATGAAAAATCTTGCGGCTGACGACAACAAAAGAGCGGAAACGGTGCTCGAACTGACCGACAATTTCGACAAGCTGATAACGACTATCCTTGTCGGGAACACTATTTCCAATATAGCGATGACGACCGTCGCGACGGTATACGGAATCATGACCTGGGGAGCAAGGATAGGCCCGACGCTCGCGACCGTCATGGTCACGATCCTGGTCCTGGTGCTGGGAGAGATCTCACCTAAGATAATCGCGAGAGAATACGCTGAAGAGGTCGCGCTGATACTGGCGCCTTTTGTCAAGGGCCTGATAGTGGTGTTCACACCTGTGACATTTATTTTTATGGGCCTCAAGCTTCTGCTCAAAAAGCTCTTCGGCAAAAAGACCGACACCGGGTTCTCGGAGGATGAACTGCTCACAATAGTAGAGGAGGCTGAGGCCGGCGGCGCGATTGGCGAAGAGCAGAGCGAGCTTATCGCCAATGCCATAGAATTCAATGATGTCGAGGCGATGGACATACTCACACCGAGAGTGGATATTGTGGCCATCGAAAAGGGCACTCCTGTCGCGGAGATCAAGCAGGTCTTCAAGGACTCGGGCCTCTCGAGGCTGCCTGTCTATGAGGACGATCTGGACAACATAATCGGAGTCCTTAACCAAAAGGACTTTTATAACAACAATGTCCGCAGCATAAAAGATACGGAAAAGATAATCAAGCCGGTGGCATATGTGGCCGAGACCTTAAAGGCGGCCGTCCTGCTCAAAAAAATGCAGGCGAAAAAGACTCATATAGCCATCGTCGTTGACGAGTACGGAGGAACGACCGGTCTCGTCACGCTTGAAGATATAATCGAAGAGATCGTGGGAGACATCTACGATGAACACGATACGGTCACTTCGAAAGACGTCAGACCGGCAGGTCCGGATACATACATGGTATCCGGCAGCGCCAATATCGAAGACTTTTTTGAGCTCTTCGATGAGGAGATTGATGTCAAGGCCAATACGGTCAACGGATGGGTGATGATTGAGCTCGACCGCATACCTAAGACGGGAGATCATTTTGACTACACATCCAGACACAAGATATTCCATGTCAAGGTCACAAGGACCGACACGAGACGCGCGCTTATGACGCGCATACAGGTCGAGGACAGACCGGACGAGGAAGACTGATAAGGAGAGGTAAGTAAATATGGGCATAATGGAACTGATCTTCGGCGACCTCAACAAAAAGGAAGTCAGGAAGATCGAAAAGACAGTAGACATAATCGAGTCGTACGATGAGGCTATGCAGGCTCTGAGCGATGAAGAGCTGAGAGCGAAGACAGACGAATTCAAGGCAAGGCTCAAAGAGGGCGAGACTCTCGACGATATCCTGCCTGAGGCATTTGCTGTCTGCCGCGACGGCGCGTGGAGAAGCCTCGGCATGAAGCATTTCAGAGTACAGCTGATCGGCGGCGTGGTACTGCATCAGGGCAGGATCGCGGAAATGAAGACCGGTGAAGGTAAGACACTGGTCGCGACTCTGGCAGCTTATCTGAACGCGCTCGACGGACACGGCGTGCACGTGGTCACGGTCAACGACTACCTGGCCAAGCGTGACGCAGAGTGGATGGGCAGGCTCTATAATTTCCTCGGACTCACAGTCGGCTGCGTCATCCACGCGGTCGAGGGAGAGAAGAGACGCCAGCAGTATCTGGCCGACATCACCTACGGAACAAACAACGAGTTCGGCTTCGACTACCTCAGGGACAACATGGTCACCTACAAGGAGGAGCTGACTCAGAGAGAGCTCAACTACGCTATCGTCGACGAGGTCGACTCCATCCTGATCGATGAGGCGAGGACGCCGCTCATCATTTCCGGAAGAGGCGTCGATTCGAGCTCGATGTACCGCAACGCCAATTCCTTCGTCAAGACGCTGACAAAGGAAGCAGACTATAAGATCGACGAAAAGGACAACCAGATCGCGCTGACAGACGACGGCGTCAAGATCTGCGAGCAGTATTTCGGCATAGACAATTTCTCCGATCCTGACAATATGGAGCTCAACCACTACGTGCAGCAGGCGCTGCGCGCCAACTACCTCCTGAAGAGGGACGATGACTACATCGTCAAGGACGGCGAGATCCTGATCGTAGACGAATTCACCGGACGACTGATGTACGGCCGCCGCTTCTCGAACGGTCTGCACCAGGCCATCGAGGCCAATGAAGGCGTCAAGGTCAGAAACTAGTCCAAAACACTCGCGACCATCAACCTGCAGAACTATTTCATGA
>JAFRGH010000096.1 GCA_017433945.1 Mogibacterium sp.
AACGCCTGCGTCGCTCTTGTACAGGAGACGAATGACCCTGTGTACTGGGACGACCTCGGGGTGCTGTATTTCAACTTTTTCCGCATGACAGGCAGCGGCAGCGCGTTCGATCAGGCGTATTACGTATGGAATAAGCTCACCAAAGAACACCCGGAGAATGAGACATACGCGCAGCGCCTCGCTCTTTTAAAGAATCTGATGTAACCAGGAAAGGAGTACTGCAGATGTCTGAATTCAGATACCGGACGAGGATAGGGGACAGCCCGCGCGGAAAGCAGAAACTGTATTTCTGCTGCCATCCGGAAGACTTTGACAAGTATTTTGACATCATTGCATCGGATATATTCAAATGCAATGATAACTGCGCGTTTTACTATGAAGCCGAACCGCTTGCGCCTTATGATACGGATGATCTTGCAGCCAGGTTCGGTGAGATGCGTGCTTTTGCAGTGCCGGTGACCAGGCGCTTTCTCACGGAAAGCAGCAGGGCGACTGAATTCGAGATACCTTTTGCCCAAAGGCACAACATACCGATCGTTCCGATCGCGTTCGTGAGCGAGGCGGATGAGCTGTTCGGGAAGGTATTCGGCAATATACAGTACCTTACAAGGGACCAGAATGACGAGACAGCGATCAGCTACACGGACAAACTCAGAAAGCTGATAGATACCCTTCTGATAGGCGCGGAGACCGAGAGAAAGATACGTGAGGAGTTTGCAGCGCGCATATTCATGAGCTACCGCAAAAAGGACAGGAAGTACGCGAATGAGGTGATGCGCAGGATACACGAGGTGGATTTCTGCCGTGACGTGGCCATATGGTACGACGAATTCCTCGTTCCGGGTGAAGACTTCAATGATGCCATCCGGGCAGCTGTTGAGGGCTGTGACGTCTTTGCGATGACAGTGACGCCCAATCTGCTGGAAGCCGGCAATTATGTGGGAGAGGAAGAGTACCCTGCAGCTAAGAGACTGGGCAAGCCCGTTGCGCCTTTTGAGGCGGTCAGGACCAAAGGCCTGAAGTTCTCCAGGTACTACTTTGGCATAAAGACACCTGCGGATATGGACAGCGGAACTTCGGTGGAGCAGATGCTTCGCGATGAACTGATCAGCACTGCCGGCAGAAAGGACCTGCTCACGCCTGATGACAGACCTGAGCATCTGTACTTCATGGGCCTGGCGTACAAAAACGGCATCGATGTGCAGAGAGACGGCGAAAGAGCGGCAGAGCTGCTTGAGAAGGCGGCAGAAGGCCTGCCGGAGGCGAACCTCGTTCTGGCGAAAATGCACGAGAACGGAGACGGCGTGCCGCGCGATCCAAACAAGGCCCTCAGGTGTTATACGAAGTTCATATTAGCTGCCGAAGAGAATATAGGGATGGATCCCGATAAAGACGTTGTGCTGCTGGATGCCTATGACTCCAGGGCCGATCTGTGCGCCAGAGCGGGGCACTATGCCGAGGCCGAGAAGACATACGGCAGGCAGCTTGGCAAGATCATTCTGCTGACCATGCTGCACGGCACGGCGTTCAGGACTTATCTTATAAGCTGCTATGAGAAGCTCGGAGATGTGATACGCAGACAGGACAGGCCTGAGGAAGCAGAGCGCATTTACCGGGAGCAGTACAAAGAGATAGGGCTGCTTCCGGATGATGAGGAGATCCGTCAGCATAAGACTCACTT
>JAFRGH010000097.1 GCA_017433945.1 Mogibacterium sp.
CGGACATATGTTCGGCTGAGTCACATACCGCGTTTATGGCATACTGCCACTCTTTTATAAGTTCGGACCGCGAATTGCCCAGCAGCGTCAGATTCAATCTCGAGCTTCCCACCCTCTCAAGAGCTTTCCTCAACTCGGGCTGGAACATTATTACGAGCACGATGATCCCGACCTGGAACAGGTTAGTGAACACATAGCTTATCGTCCGCAGACCTATCAGCCTTGCCATGAAATACGCGAATACGACGATCGCCAGACCGAACAGCAACTGCTTCGCCCTTGATTTCTGGACAAGGGTAATAATCTCATACACCAACAAGGTCAGGAGCAAAATATCCAATGCATCCTGCCATCTGAGTGTATGAACCAGGTTGCTGAGTATATCCCTTATTATCAGTCCCAGATTCATGCCATATTCCCGTATGCGTTACATATTTGTTTATGAATAAATTTTATCATATGAGGCATAAAAAACCAACTTGCAGAGGGCGTAATATTCCTGATTAATCATATTTTTCGGGTTTTAGTTAGAGATATTTTCCCGTTTGCCCGTAACGCGTTTCTCAAGCCTGTAAAAAACCATTGTCAACACTCTTTCGAAACCAAAAATGTCTCCCGGCTTTTCTGTCAGGAGACATTTCTTACTTGTACATGTCTTTACGCCATCAGCACGACCGCATGCGCCGCTATCCCCTCGCCCGAGCCGGTGAATCCGAGCTTCTCCTCAGTGGTCGCCTTCACGTTCACTCTGCCCGCTGCGCAGCCGCAGACTTCAGCAAGTTTTGTCCGCATTGCCTCGATGTATGGAGATATCTTCGGCTTCTGACACACGATAGTCACATCGGCGTTACCCAGCTCATATCCCTTTTCTCTCACAAGTGCCATCACTCTTCCGAGCAGCACACAACTGTCGGCTCCATCGTACTCCGGATCGTTGTCGGGGAACAGATGCCCTATGTCGGGAAGCCCCGCAGCACCCAGTATCGCATCCATGAGAGCATGGACCGCGACGTCGGCATCGGAATGGCCAAGAAGTCCTTTCTCAAACGGTATATCAACTCCGCAGAGGATCAGTTTCCTTCCCTCCGCCAGCCTGTGAACGTCATATCCGTGTCCCACTCTCATATCTTTTTCCCGAAGCCTCCGTATATCTTCAGCTGTTGTTATCTTGATGTTCGTTTCCTCGCCGCTGACACAGAACACTCTGTATCCCGCTCTTTCCATGACCTGACAGTCGTCGAAGGCGTCGTCGGACAGCGCCAATGCGGTCATATAGTCATCCGTTCTGAATACCTGCGGCGTTTGAACGGCTCTGAGCGTGTTCCTGTCGGGAGTGGACTGCATGAATTCGCCTTCGGTTATCTTGATCGTGTCCCTGACCGGGACGCAAGGCGCAGCGGCGCCGTACTCAAATCCCTTTTCAATAACTGCCCTGATGAGATCCGTGCTCACAAACGGTCGCGCCGCGTCATGGATACATATGTAATCATGTTCAGGACTGGCCGCTATACCGTTCGTCACAGATCCGAATCTGGTATACCCGCCTGGAGCGATATACCTGAGCTTCGGATACTTCTCTCTCAAAGTATTGACATACTCCATTTTTTCCGCTCTGGTCACGACGGCTATATCGTCGATGAGGTCACACGAACTCATTTTGCTCAGAGATTCCTCAAGGACTGTCCTGCCGGTCGGGAGCACGACTTTCAGCTTATCCTGTCCCGCTCTCTGCGAGCTTCCGCCGGCAACTATTATACCCAGTACTGTTGGCATTGTTTGCCTCCGCTGTCAATAAGTGTAAAAGAGGATCCGATGTTCATGCATCGGATCCTCTGCTGTATACAGGATCGATTATTCCTCTGCCTTGACTTCCTCGGCAGGCGCGGCTTCCGGCGCCGGCTCTGCTGCAGGCTCAGCTTCAGGAGCTGCATCCTGCTCGGCTGCCTTCTCAGCCTCGGCGGCTGCTTTTTCAGCTGCCTTTGCGGCTTTCTTTGCCTTTCTCTCGGCGATTATGGCCTTCTTCTCTGCGATCTTCGCGTTGAATTCTTCCATCTCTTCCTCAGAGAGAGCTGCCTTGATGGAGAGAGACA
>JAFRGH010000098.1 GCA_017433945.1 Mogibacterium sp.
CGTTATCCATCAAAAGAGAATCGGCATACTCGAGGTTCATTGAAATCATCCCGCGCCAGCGATTGGTCACTTCGTTGTCTGAGGCCGAAATTCCGGCTTTAACGCTTTCTTTCTGCCATCCGAGTATGGTACTTATACCGAACTTTTCCTCCTCTGTCATCCTGAATATCTGCTGCCTGGCTATGTTCTGCGAAAGTATCAGGTAGAGAATCAGCCCTACCACCGGCAACATGAAAAGCAGCATGATCCAGGCCAGAGTTGCCGTCGGGGATTTATTGTCAATGAAAACCAGACCGAATGCGATTAGAGCATTCAGCACATATACCAGCACCATGATGTGCGAAAATGTAAAGAAATTTGCAATCTGATCAATTAATTCCATTACAGCTCATGTCCTTCCAGACTAAATGTTTTGGTATCATCAATTCTGACCTTTACAATCCGGCCCACTATATCTTCCTCGTTTTTATCCGATGTAAAATTAACGAGCTTAAATCCGTCGGTTCTTCCGGAAAATGTGTTGTCCGAAGTTTTGCTTACGCCGTCAACCATGACTTCTACGGTCGTATCCTTGTATTTCAGATTCTTTTCATAGCTGATTCCGTCCATAAGTTCAACCAGTCTGTTGAACCTGTCGTGGCAGACATCATCCGGAATCTGATCCTCAAACTTTGCAGCCGGAGTCCCTTCTCTCGGCGAATATATGAATGTGAATGCGGAGTCATATCTGACCTTTCGTGCCATATCAAGGGTCTGCTCAAAGTCCTCTTCGCTTTCTCCCGGAAATCCGACTATCACATCAGTCGAAATGGTAATATCCGGAGCAACTGACCTTAGTTTATCAACTATCTCAAGATAGCTTTTGCTGTCATAGTGCCTGTTCATGCGCCTCAGCACCCTGTCGCTTCCGGACTGAACCGGCAGATGTATGTTCCTGCAGAGTTTATCGCATGTCCTGAAGCAGTCTATCATCTCATCCGATATGTCTTTTGGATGAGATGTCATAAATCTGATTCTCTCAAGGCCTTCTACTTCGTTTACGGCATGAATCAGATCGGCGAAGCTGTTTCCGAGAGCATCCCTGTATGAGTCCACGTTCTGACCCAGCAGCATGACTTCCTTTACTCCGTCGGAAACCAGCCTTTCGACCTCGCAGACTATCTCGGACATCATACGGCTTTTCTCCCTGCCTCTGGTGTACGGAACTATGCAGTATGTACAGAAGTTATTGCAGCCGAATGTAATATTCACAAGAGCCTTGTGTCTGTGCATCCTTACGGGATGCATTTCGTCCTCCGTGATATCGGGATTGTTATCAACAATGGCTCTTTGTTTCTTGCCCGTTGTCTTTCTGAGCTCAAGCAGCTCCGGGAGCTTAGCTATATTCTGGGTGCCGAAAACTATGTCCACCCAGGAAAATCTCATGTTAATCTCCTCAACTATCCTCGGCTGCTGAGGCATGCATCCGCATACGCAAAGCATGAAATCCGGATTGTTTTTCTTTAGCTTTTTAAACTGTCCGAGAACTCCGAAAAATCTCTTGTCGGCATTGTCCCTGACGCTGCAGGTATTCATAATAACGAGGTCGGCCTTATATGGGTCTTCCTCCTGTATATATCCTAGAGCCTCGAGCATACCTGCTATATTCTCTGAGTCATGTTCATTCATCTGGCAACCATACGTTATGATATGGTATTTGCTCATTATTCTTCCTCTTTTCCTTCATTGTCTTTGCTGTCTGCATGGCCGACAGTCAGAGCTTCTTCTTCGCCTTTTGCGATCCTCCTTATGTTGGCTATATGCTGCACCATGAGGAACAGTACCATAACTACTGCGAATATGACGCAGTATCTTTCCGGCATGAAATGCCACAGCAGGAACGGATAAGATACGGCAGCTCCGAGTGATGCAACAGACATCCTTTTACCTGATATCAAAAACAATATCCCGGCAATTGCAGCAGCCGCAAGTGCGCTTTGCCAGTTAAGAGCGAGCGCTGCACCGAGTGATGCCGCAACACCTTTTCCTCCTTTGAATTTGTACAAAGCGGGATAGCAGTGTCCCAGCACTACGAAAGCGAAAGCGACCAGGCCTCCCGAATAACTATGCGCAATATGAATTCCCGCCCTCACTGCAATGAAAGCTTTCAGTATATCAACCGCAAATACGACTATGCCTGCCCAGAGGCCTATGACTCTGATGGTATTGGTCATGCCTGCGTTTCCGCTGCCTTCTTTACGTATGTCTATTCCGTGCAGTTTGCCTATTATGATGGCGGGATTTATATTTCCAAGAGCATATGCTATGAGTGCTATGAGTATATAGGTCAGTGAGCCGTTCATTTTCTC
>JAFRGH010000099.1 GCA_017433945.1 Mogibacterium sp.
ATGCCCTGCGCGTGCTCCGGATCAGTACCCCTGTTCACTTGAAATAATATCCGCAAGCAGGTCACTGACTATCCCTGCCTTTTTTCTCTCTTTGTCCTCGTACATGCGGGCGTCAGCCTTTTTGAAGACATCGTAGGCGCTCCTGTCAGTCTCAGGATCATAGAGGGCTATTCCGCTTGCTATATCGACTGCCTTCCACGGCTTGTCAGCAGCCTCGCTTATCCGCATCGCTCTCAGCTCGAACTCTCTGCATAGCTCTACCCTGTTATCGTAGTCAGCATTCTGCAGTATGCATGCGAATTCATCCCCGCCGATACGGAATACCGGGCTGTGCCTGAACACCTCGCAGATGAGTCTGCACGCGGTCTTAAGATATACATCGCCCTTGGAATGTCCGTATGTGTCGTTTATCTCCTTGAGTCTGTTGCAGTCAAACATACAGAACGCGAATTCAGGCTTATCGCCATCAGGCGCAGCAGCGATGGCGTCGTCCATTTTGCGGATATACATATCAAAGGCGCCCTTGTTCCTGAGAGATGTCAGAGCGTCCTTATACGCCAGATTGTTAAGGTCTCCGATATAGGCCTTGAGATGGGTCACCAGCTGCCTGAAGGCGCCTGTCAGTATGCCGACCTCATCATTTCCGTTGTAATCGAGTTCGACATCGTAATCTCCCTCATCGATCCGCTTGGCCGCTTCGGTCAGATGCGTCAGTGGTTTCACTATCCTTCCGACGGTGATGAGGCCTGACGCAAGGAAGAGAAGCAGTATAAACGTCGCTGCCAGCAGCATTATATTGATTGCTTTATGCCAGCCGGCGTCTATCTCTGTCTCAGGAGCGGCAACGAACAAACGCATTCCGTTCGAAAGAACGCTCCATGCAGCTCTCTGTCTTACCCCCTCATAATTGAACATTACTATAGGTCTGGCAGCCGAAAGCATGCCGGATTCGAGATTCGGACTTATCTCCGAAACAGGCGTGCCAGAATCGATTTTGCTGTGATAGATAATTACATCATCCTCGTTTACAAGGAACGCGTAACCGTTCTCGAACGAGACTATGTATTCCATCTGCTTACGCAGCATCTCATAGTTTATATCTATGCCAATCACACCTATAAAATGGTTTTTCCAGTAAATAGGCGCTACATATGAGATCATCTTGACACCGCCGAGATTCTCGTTATTATACGGCTCGAGCCACACAGCATGGCCCTTTTCCTTAGGGATATAGAACCATCCGACATGCTCCATATCATTCGCTTCATACTTTGACAGATCGGTGATCTCAGACTCAACAAAATCCACGCGGTCATATTTTGAGTACCAGAAACCCTCCCGGCTGTCCGAGATATCGGGAGATACTCTGTAGTAATAAGTCAGGACCCCGTTTGTATTGCTTGCCACACTTCGGAAGAGCTTTTCGATCTTTTCGAGATACGACTCCATCTCATCATCCGAAAAGCCGGTCATCTCCTCGGTCGCATATCTGGACACAATATCAACAGATTGCTCGATACTGTTGAGATAGGTATCAAGCGTCTGCTGCCGTGTCTCACATGTAAGATTCAAAAGCTCATCGGAGGTCTCATCACCATAAGACTTGATCGAATAGACCCCGATAAGTCCTATGGCAGCGATACTCGTTATTACAGCGATCACTATTAATAAAGTGATTTTGGAACGAATAGATTTCATTAACACTCTTTCATTTCACTAATAATGTATACATAAAGTATAGCATAAACCAGAACAGAATGCGCGTCAATATAAATGTGACATTCGAGCGTTTGAAATTTTAAATTGCTCTCAAGGCAGCCTGCCTCAGCGCTATCTCTATCGTCTTATCCATATCATAGTATTTATACTCTCCGAGTCTGCCTCCGATGATGACACGCTTCTCTTTATCCGCAAGTTCTCTGTATTTAGCGTAAAGCTGCATGTTCTTTGCGTCATTGACCGGATAATAAGGCTCGTCTCCGGGTCTCCATTCAGAGCTGTACTCCCTGCTGATTACGGTCTTCGGCAGATCATTGCCGGCATCATCCCTGCCGAATTCGAACCACTTGTGCTCGATTAATCTCGTCCACGGTGTTTCGGCATCGGTATAGTTGACAGTGGCATTACCCTGATAATTAGGAATATCGAGCAGCTCTGTCTCAAAACGGACCGACCTGTATTCAAGATATCCAAGTCTGTAGCCGTAGTAGGCATCGATCGGACCCGTATATACGATGCGATCCGCCGCGGCATCCCATTTTTGCCTGTTTTCAAGATAGTCCTCGCCAAGCCTGAGCTCAATATTCTCATGATCCAGCATATTCGCGACCATATTGGTATAGCCGCCGACAGGTATGCCCTGATACAGCGCGTCAAAATAGTTGTTGTCGAATGTGAAGCGTACCGGCAGCCTTTTGATGATGAATGCCGGGAGATCCCTGCACTCGCGCCCCCACTGCTTCTGTGTGTAGCCCTTGATCAGCTTCTCATAGATGTCCGTACCCACAAGTGCTATGGCCTGCTCCTCGAGATTCTTCGGCTCGCCTGTCCCGGCTTCCCTGCGCTGCTCCTCGATCTTCGCCGCAGCCTCTTCGGGAGTGACCACGCCCCACATCTTATTGAAT
>JAFRGH010000100.1 GCA_017433945.1 Mogibacterium sp.
AGACCCGCTGATTTTCAACGGGTCTGGTGGTGGAGCGTAGGGGGAAATCCCGCCGTCAAGGATCTTCGATCGGCTGCGCCGACGCATTTGCGTCCTTGACTGCGGTTTTCCGGGTGTGAGCTCCATTATACACCCGGATACGAACCCTCAGGGGTTCTCACCCCGTTCATTCGCACATAGCAAAAGAGATGCCATACGGCATCTCTTTTGCTATGTGGTGGAGCGTAGGGGGATCGAACCCCTGGCCTCAAGATTGCGAACCTTGCGCTCTCCCAGCTGAGCTAACGCCCCACAGCCGCTGTCTATTATAATCCCCGGCGGCTGTATTTTCAATATTATTTTATTATTTTCATGCAAGGATATTCAATGAATATTCAAGTATACCGCAAAGCATTTGAGATACGCATCAGTTCACTGTAAGCTTTACGCTCTTTCTTACACCGTTGTGCGCAATGACATAGATCCTGCAGCTGCCTCTGACCAGGCCGGTAACAGTTCCTTTGTCGCTTACAGAGGCGATCTCGGGATCTGAAGAAACAAATCTCAGTCTTTCTCCGTGCAATAACACGGTGCTGCCGCTTCTGACAGCCGCTATCTTTACATTCTTTATCCTGCTCTTGCCGTATCTCTTTACAGTCAGTGTGTTATTTTTCAGTTTTACGGCTTTGGCATTTGTCCATTTTCCGTGCGCGCTGATGTCTCCTGCTATGGAATGCAGCACATTGCTTGCAGCTATCTTTTTTCCGTTGCTGTATGCAAACACGCGGAATCTGTACGATTTGTTTTTACTGAGCTTAGACGCAAGTATGCTTCCCTTGCCTGCCTTATTGACAGTCTTATATTTCTTCCAGCCGGAGCTGCCGCACTTCGCATACATCACGGCATAGCTGTCTGCTCCTGCTGCAGCGTTCCATGATACTTTAATACGCCCGGAAGATACAGATACCGCTTTAGCCGGCAGCCACGGAAGCCAGGCTCCTGCTCCGGCGCGGATAAGGTCCTGTGTGTCCTGCATCTTCACTCTCGCAATTGTGTTTGTGCCTGCTGTACAGAATTCACTCGCAAATTCCCCGCTCTTGTTGCTGGCCGAGGCATATACATCATCGCTGACATAGCCGGCTTTATATTTCTTTACAGTGATCGCAGAATTGTCTATGGCGATCAGCGTAGCAGTGACATTTTTTTTGAGATATCCGGCAGTGGTGTATGTATAGTATATGGTCTGCCTGCTGCCACCGGACGGTCCTATCTCCATCTTTGAACCTGCCGGAACGTAGAATTCGCCGCTGTTCTCACCTATCGATTCGATAGTATGGTTGTGTCCGTGCAGAAATATCACATTTCTTGACGCGGTTTCTTTCGCGCCCGGCGTTTCAGTACCGACCACGGCGTAGTTGAGCGCCGCGCTCCACAGACCGGCTCCCTTGTTGTCTCCGCGGGCGTAATGCAGAGGAACATGACAGACGACTATTACAGGAACCGACCTGTCCTTTATGCTGTCTATCCAGCTCTCGAACGCCTTTACCGCATCCTTGTTTTCGCTTTTCATATCGTTGAACGCAATGCCGTATACATAGTACGAGACGCTGCCGTCAGCATTCAAGCCGGTCTTCATCAGTCCGGAGCCGCTGCCTCCGTTTGCAAAGACTATTCCGGCGTCATCGTTCACACCGCTGTCGTGATCCGCCCACAGAATGGACATATCTCCTGCAGCTGAAGTCTTGGAAAAGCCTGCGCTCAGGATCTCATCCCGTATCATGGAAGAATCAAATACAGGAGCTCTGTCTCTGCCGCTGCCGACAAGATCACCGATAATGCTGACGTATTCGACATTTTCAGGCATTCCCCTCATGGCATTAGAGATCCTGCTCGAATATCCGTGGCGGTCCGACGCGAATGCCAGATATCTTACACCTGTCTCACTGTCTGATCTTACGCCTGTAAATGTGTCCTTATCCTCAGGCTCACCAGCCCCTCCGCCGTCAGGCGGCGGTCCCGGAGGAGCATCGGGTCTTTCTCCACGCTCATCCTCGGGCGCGGCTTTATCTCCATCAATGTCCGCCTCGTTACTGATCTCGTTCCGGATACCGGAAGAACTGTTATCAGCAGCAGTACTCTCTGCTGCAGCTGCCGGAACCATCTGTGTCGTAATCATCAGGATGACAGCTATCAGAACCGATAATATTCTTACTTCTCTTTTCTTCATAGGCCCTCTTATCCTTTCATAATAATGTCTGCATTGAGTATACCATTGCCGGGAAGTCAATGCATGTCTAAAACAATATATACAATAATATGCAAATTAAAAGCAGATACTGCGACATTGCCGGTATCTGCTTCTTTGATATATTTAAGCCAATGATCCTATCCCTGCCAGAGTCCGTGAAGATTGCAGTATGCCAGTACAGCTTCAACCTCGTCTCCCTCGCATATTGCGAAGCATGCTTTAGGAGCGTCTCCCGGTTTAAGAGCCTTGCGCTGGTTGCCGCTCTTTGTCTTGAGCGCGACCCATTCGATATAGTGCTCATCGATCATAGGATGCTCTACAGCTCCGACTGTTACGCTAACGATATTGTCTTTTACTTCGTATACAGGTACATGCTTTTCGACCGCGGCATCGGTAGTGCCCGGCACCAGCTCCTGCATCGGCTCTCCGCAGCATATTACAGGTACTCCGGTCTTCTTAACTACAGCTATTATCTGTCCACAGTGGGAACAGCGATAGAATTTCATATCCATTGTCATCCTCCCGCTTCTGTTTATATAAGATCGAAATAAATATAAGATTGAACTCGTGATAGAGCCCATTTGAAGATATGATAGCATTTCACAGACGGACAATTCAATCAGGTATAGTGGTTTTTCAGCCTCATCAGTGTTCTTTATTAGTACACGCAGAAACCTTGACAAATTGTTTCTTCATCCGTACAATTAAGCCATCAAGAGAGAATAAGACAGATCGAGAACGCGAGACAACGCAGGATTCGGAGGACAGACCAATGGGAACTTATGAGAAAGAGGTCATCCTGGTATAAAAGCACTGCACAGGCTGCCTGCTTACAGGACGGATTTAAATGAGCTAGAGAATACGACAGAGATCGTAGAGCTGTACGACCATAAAAACAAAGACAACACTAACGGGCACGTGAATGCGAGGTACATGGGAATGTACAAACAATTGAATATTAAAGATAGATTTTAAAGGAGAGGGATCCGGACATACGGCCTCTCCTTTTCGATTTATCCGATCATATAACCCGGCTTTTATCTCGTCTTTACCTTCACAGTCTTGGACCAGGCTGAGTAATGCTTCACCCCGCTTATTTTTTTATATCCCCTTATACGGACATAGTAATACTTCCCGGCCTTGAGCCTGCTTATTGTCTTGGATGAAGAATTGTTTTTTGCGTATACAGTCTTTACAGTCCCGGATGCAAATCCGAATGAAGTGCTGTACTGCAGCTGTATTTTTGATATCTTCTTTTGCTTTGCCCTGCTGAGCTTTTTCCATTTTACCGTGAATGATTTTTTGCCGCCGCTTTTCTTTGTAACGGCAACTGCAGACAGATCCATGATCACCGAATTCACCTTCAGATCATATCTCAGACTCTGATTGCCCGTATTGTTATAAGGCTTGTTCAGCACCATGATCCGATAAGCGCCCGCAGCGGGAACAGAATACGAAAAGCTGACCTTTTTGGTGCTGCTGCTTCCCGCATATACCTTGCCCTTTAAGACAGTTCCGTCCTTTTTCGTTATCTGCAGATACGGGATCGAAGCAGAGCTGTACATCGTCAGGCTTACACTCAGCTTTTCCTTTGCCTTTGCATTTGTCTGGTATATATCGGCACCGGAAGCCCACTCGTCCCAGCTGCTCTCCTTTACGATAACAGACGGATCATCCTCCTCAATATATCCGGTCACCGCAAACGGCCTTTTGCTGAAGCTCTTGACAGCCGCCGAACCGACTGTAACGATACATTCCCTGCTCACTCCTCCGCAGCTGACACTTATCACAGCAGTACCTTTCCCGGTTCCCGTGATCATTCCATAGCTGTCAACGGACGCTACGCTTTCATCCGAGGAGCTGTAGACGGCATCACCCGCCCTTCTCCCCGCCTCTGCAGGCAGCACTGCATACTCAAGAAATACAGATTCTCCTTTATATATTTCGGCATAAGTCCTGTTCAGGATCATATCAGTCACGCTGCTGTCACTGCTGTGAAGATCCCGAACAGCACTCGCGGCATTTACCATGCCGAATCCGGGTTCTCCATGAAGTCCCATATAAGAACCCTGTCCGCTGCTCGTGTAAATATAGTTCTTCAGCTGCCTCGGCGTCAGACTGCCGTCTTCTGATAGAAGGAGCGCAGCGATCCCGGTCACCACGGGAGCAGCCATCGACGTTCCTGATTTGTTTTCGTAGGTTGCAGTGAGCGGAGTGTAAGGTACGGTACGCCCTCTGCTGTCCTTTGTCGTTTTAAGACATGTGCTGAAAATGCCTTTGCCCGGTGCCGAGACATCCTTGTCCGGACTGTAGTTAGAAGAGCTTACGCCATTTCCGTAGACGTCATGAGCCTTGACGCTTATTGCGCAAGGGGAATCCCCCGGACTCTGCGCAGCGTCCGAGCCTTCGTTGCCGGCCGCGCATATGCAGAGGATGCCTCTGTCCCAGGCATTTCTGACAGAACGCTCCATCAGCAGATCTCTGTACAGCCCGCCGATACTGAGGTTGATAAGCTGTGCCCCCTGCTCGACCGCATAGTCGATGGACATGCATATGTCCTGAGTGGTGAACACGGTATTATTATCTGTACATGCAGCATCTATGCAGAATACTTCCGCCCTGTTACAGGCGACGCCCGCAACGCCCTTGCTGTTGTCTGTTTCGGCAGCTATAATGCCGCACACATGAGTCCCGTGACCGTGATCGTCCTCATATCCGTCCCACTCCTTAAAGGAGCCCTTTACGCCATTATTGAATGTAACGCAGAGATCCTTATTGATATTTGCTGCCAGATCCGGATGACTGATCAGCGCTCCTGTATCGATCACAGCGACCCTCACTCTGTCTTCTCTGCTGTAAGCACCGAGTCTGCTCCACGCACCGAATGCATTTATGCATCCTGAGAGGTTTTCGTCAGTCTCTTCGCTGTCATCATATACCGTGCCCTCAGGGTCGGAAAGATACTGCTGCCTGTCAAGATAGATATCACTGGTTTCACCGGCCTGTATCGACGCGCCCTGAACAGAGCTTTCATCAGCCGTTGTTTCCTGAATTTCTTCATCCTCGATGCTGTATCTGTAATTCGGCTGAACTATCAGGACGCTTTCACTCTCCGCCAGACTGTCAGCCGTCTCCTGTACTGCCTCCGGATCGATCTGAACAGCGGCAAGCTTTGTGCCGTCCTCCATCCTGCTGACGGTTTCGACAGCCGCGCCGGCTTCATCTGCTATCGAGCTTATCTCTCTGTCCTTCGTGCCTTTGTCCACCAGCATGAGCAGCTTCTCAGGTTCAGCATTATCCTCAGTTATCTCGCTGAAATCTGTGACAGCCGGCGAAAGCTCGCATTCTGCCGCATACTCCGGATCATCCGCATCATCAGCAAATATCTGCATGCCAAAGCCGGACTGCAGGATAAGCAGCAGCGCAAGCATTACAGATATGATTTTTCCGGTCTTTTTCAAACGCTTCATAATCATATTTACATGGATCACTCGTCCCGCGAGACATGTCCGCCTCCCCGTGATTCACTTATTCTACCATCAAATCACTGATAGCGAAAACTTTTTTAAATATAAAGATCCCCATTGACTCACAGCCGCCGGCTGAATTGTAACGATCGCGATTCATTGCTGTAATTCTGTTTAGGTTACTCATGCAATGATTGTAGACGCAGTTCAAATAAACTATAATTACACTGATCAGCTGAAACGATAATTCAGGAGGATTATCTTTATGAAAAAAAAGACCGGACTTAAATTTTTTGTAATACTGGGATTGATCGCCATTGGCGGCATGGTCGCTTATCTCGCAAGCACAGCGCCCGAAAAAAGCGAGCCGGCGGAAATAGCAGAGGAAACCGCAGTGATCAACCCTCTTACAGGTATTACATCCGATGAAGGATTCGATCCCGATGCCCTGAACAGGCGTATCGCCGCATTTGTCGTTGAGAACAGCCCTGACTCCAGACCTCAGTGGGGAATGGACGATCCTGAGTACTCTCCGGATATAATTCTCGAAGGCGAGGTCGAAGCCGGCATCACCAGGACTCTCTGGATGTACGCCGACTATAACAAGCTGCCTGAGATAATCGGTCCTATGAGGAGCGCCCGCCCGCCGTACATCAAGTTTTCCGAGCTCTTTGATTCAATATTTATCCACTGGGGCCAGAGCGGTTCCAAGGGAAATTATATCGGAGCCTCGACTGTCTTCAGAAGAGATAAGGTCGATCATATAAACCAGATGACATTCAATGATACTGTCGGCCTCTACGGAAGGGACCAGACAAGATCGACAGCCGTCGAGCACCGGGGCATACTTTACGGTGATAAGGTTGCCGCAGCTATAGAAGCAAAGGGGTTCCGGACTGAACCGAAGGAATACAGCAAGCTTAATTTCAGCAGACTTGCATGGCTGACTCGTGTTCCGAATGCCGAAAGCGTACATGTAGACTATTCAGCAAAGACATCATGGGAAAGCACGGTCTGGACATATGATCCCGAGGATGAGCAGTATCACAGCGCCAATTTTAACAACAATGTCGCCCGTGACAATCTTCTGATCCTCTTTGATGAGACAGAATACATAGACAAGGCTGACTACAAGGGTGCCGGATACACCCTCACCTACTGCAACTACGATCTCGCAGGCGGTCAGGGTAAACTGATCAGCAAGGGAACATCCAGAGACATAAGCTGGAAGGTCACGGATGAAGGCAGACTTGTACTGACAGACGTCGAGGCAAGCAAAGCTGCCGAGGAAAGAGCTGCAGCTGCAGCTGAGTCCGATTC
>JAFRGH010000012.1 GCA_017433945.1 Mogibacterium sp.
CGGCATCAAGGTGCCATTATAACAGTATGAACGTTCTTTCCATGTATGCTCTGATCGGAGCTTATTCGGAGGATGGCATGGAGTGGGTGGCTGATCTGAGAGAGGTCATAGGCAGCAATGTGGATTACGCCTGCAGCTTCATTGAAAATGAGCTCAGCGGTATCAGTGTATCAAAGCCTGAAGGTACATATATGTTGTTCATGGACTGCAGCAAATGGTGCCGTGATAACGGCAAAACAGCGGATGAGCTGCTCAGGGCAGGCTGGGATGTCGGAGTGGCATGGCAGGACGGCAGACCGTTCAAGGACGGATATAATATACGTCTGAATCTGGCTCTGCCGGGATCGAGGGTGAGAGAAGCCTTCGACCGCCTCAGAAAATACGTGTTTTAGCTGTTTTAGTTAAATAAGCTGCAGCCTGCTTCCGGTTGAGTATAGCAGTGTTTCGTGATAGAATAACCGCGCTGTTCAGCCCGGAAGGGCACAGTTTAAATAAAGAATTATGCGTTAAAGTGAATTAAGGAGACAGATATTATGAAGCTAGGAATCGTTGGCCTGCCGAATGTGGGAAAAAGCACATTGTTCAATGCCATTACAAAGGCAGGAGCTGAGGCGGCAAACTATCCGTTCTGCACTATCGAGCCGAATGTTGGCGTCGTAACTGTGCCTGATGAACGCGTTACGAATCTTTCAAAGATATATAATTCAAAGAGAACTATCTATACGACTATCGAGTTCAGCGACATCGCGGGACTTGTCAAGGGCGCGTCAAAGGGCGAGGGACTTGGAAACAAGTTCCTTGGACACATACGCGAGGTGGAGGCAATAGTCCATGTGGTCCGCTGTTTTGAGGATCCTAATGTCGTGCATGTTGACGGAAGGATAGATCCTGTTGACGATATCGAGACCATCAATACCGAGCTTATCATCGCCGATATGGAGGTCCTCGAGAGAAGGATAGCAAAGACCGAAAAGCAGGCAAAGGCTGACAAGTCCGCCAGAGGCGAACTCGATCTGCTTAAGAGGATAAATGATGTCCTTGCTGCCGGAAATGTCGCAAGATCACTGACAGACCTCGATGAAGAGGAAGCTGCATTCGTAAAATCGCTTGATCTGCTGACCTATAAGCCGGTCATCTATGCTGCGAATGTTTCAGAGGATGATGTTGCTTCCGGGGACAATGAATTTGTAAGCGCAGTAAGAGAATATGCTGCAAAAGAAGGATCTGAGGTAGTGGTGATCTGCGCGAAGATAGAGGCTGAGCTTGCCGAGCTCGAGGATGAGGAGCGTGAGATGTTCCTGGAGGATATGGGAATCAGCGAGGCAGGCCTTGACAAGCTTATCAGATCTTCATATTCCCTGCTTGATCTTATTTCATTCCTTACTACAGGAGAGGACGAAACCAGAGCATGGACGATAAAGAGGGGAACACTGGCCCCTCAGGCAGCCGGAAAGATCCATACAGATTTTGAAAAAGGCTTTATCCGTGCGGAAACCATCGCGTATGACAAGCTCATGGAATGCGGCGGCAAGCTCTCCGCAGCCAAGGAACACGGCTGGCTGAGATCGGAAGGCAAGGAATACGAAGTCAAGGATGGCGATGTGGTGCATTTTTTGTTCAATGTTTGACCAACAATTTGCACGTGTGCAAGAAATATTGGCAAATATTGTTTTTTTGGACGTTATTTGCGGGGGTTGAGCTTGAAAACATGCGGATGCCTTACTATAATCGAGCCAAGGAACTGTAACAGACAGTTCCTAATCTCTAGTCCCAATACCCTTTTTCGAAAGAGACTGCTCCCCCGCAGTCTCTTTCATTTATGGAAAAGTATGAGTCCGCCGCGTCTGACATGACCTGTCTCCCAGAGCTTTTTGAAATCGAGCCACTGCCATCCGCTGTATGTCACTGCCTTTACCTTCATGTTTACGTCAGCAGCTTCACTGACTGTAATACCGGATCCCGTGTCATAGCCGTTGATCAGGTACCAGTGCCAGTTATAGTCCTTGAATTCCTTGTCGCTGTGGTTCAGGGTCAGAGTCGGAACAGGCATGCCCGCGTCTATCTGTTTTTGAAGGACCTCTGCGGCTTTTTCATACGGCTCTGTGCCGTCAAGCCTGTCCATTCCGAGCCTGTCTTCGCCTGCATCCCGGAGATAATTCGAATATCCTTCGGCAAAGGTCTCGAGTCTGTCGATACCGGACATGCGCGGCCAGAGATATTTCTCCATTATGTTTGAAAACTCTACATAATCGCTTTGTGTCAGCTCATCCTTGTCAAAGGGATAGAGCCGGTCCAGACCCCGGTGCAGGGCAAAATAAAGGCTGCTGTCGCATGCCGTCTCAGCTCCGCAGCCGCCTATGCGCATCATAAACGAGCTGAACCAGTCCTGGTTGCCGCCATACGAATCGCCTATCATAAAATGCTCAAGTTCTTTTTTGCTCATAAGATCTCCTTACTTATATGAATTGCAATTATCTTAATCCTGTTCAGGTATCTAATCAATAGAGGAGCACTGATTTGCAGCTTGTTTTATGATATGATTGAGACATGAAGAATTCGGACAGGCGCCTGTAATCAGTGTGAAGGGAGCAGACTGATGGATATAAAGAAAAACGGGACGAGAACTATACCGGTGGCAGGTATCCTTGCAGTGATGATCATTATGGTTGCGGGAACTCTCTGGGTGGGGCAGAGCGCCAAAAAATCAAGTGATGAAGCGGTCAGAAGTGTCAGTCTTCTTTACCTCGATGAGCTGGCAGGGCGCCGCGAACAGGTAGTCGCAGATAATCTGAATGACACGATACATGACCTCGAAACAGCTATCGAACTGATGGATGAAGATGACCTCAGCGATAAAAAGCATCTCGAGGCTTATCAGACCAAGATGAAGAAGCTCTTCAATCTGGAAAAATTCGCTTTTGTAGATACGGACGGACTGATCTATACCTCGACAGGAACACAGAACAACATCGAAGATTACAGCTTCGACTATAAAACTATGGACGCGCCTGAAATATCCATTTTGAATCTGGATAGCACGGATAAAAAGGTCGTTATCGCGGTTCCTGTAGACATAAGCTTCGGAGATGAAAAGCTATGTGTCGGATTCATGCAGATAAGTATGGACGAGATGCTCAAGGGCGTGCTGATGAATTCTCAGGATGAAGGCACGACATTTTGCAATATATATACCAGAGACGGGATCGCTCTGAGCAATACGGTGCTGGGAGGACTGGCAGTAGAGGATAATCTGCTTGAAGCAATGGGAAACGCGGTCTTTGATGACGGCTATTCGTATGACAAGATGCTCGACGATTTTGAAAACGGCAGGAAGGGTGAGGCCTGCTTCACATACGGGAACATTCGTGAAACTCTGAGCTATGTTCCTATAGAGGGAACAGACTGGCTGCTGACATACCTGATACGTGAAAGCGTTATCAGCGAAAAGATCGGAAGCGTATCAAGCGGTATAATCAGCCGAAGCATTTTGCAGTCTCTGCTGACGGCACTCGTATTATTGCTGATATCCTGGTACATAATAGTTCAGAACCGCAAGAATTCGCAGCTTGAAATAGAAAAGGAAAAATCTGAGACCGCGTGCCGTAGAAAGCAGGAGGAGCTTGAGGCAAGACTTGCTCTGCAGGATCAGCTTATAGAGGAGAAGCAGCAGAGCGAGGAGCAGAACCGCATGATCACTGCTCTGGCATCGGATTACCGCAGCGTATACTATCTGGAGCTTGATAAGGATGAGGGCGTATGTTATCAGGCTCACTCGGATATAGATGACGGCTTTGTAGTCGGAGAGAGATTCAGATACCTCGAGGCTGTCACATCATATGCTGACCGATATATCACTGAGCAGTACTATAATGAGTTCATATCGTTCATACAGCCGGACAACATCAGGGAGGGGCTCAGCAAAAGCAGAGTCATCTCGTATACATATATGGTCGCACGGCATGGCGTTGAATCATATGAAATGGTACGTTTTGCCGGGGTAAGGCATCCTGAGGAACGCGATGACGGTATCGTACACAATGTCGGAGCGTGCTTTACCGATGTCGATGCGGAGACCAGGAAGGCTCTCGCACAGCAGGCTGTCCTCAGCGATGCCCTGGCGACAGCTGAGCAGGCAAACAAGGCAAAAACAGCATTCCTGTCGAACATGAGCCATGAGATACGAACGCCGATGAACGCGATCATAGGACTCGACAACATAGCTCTGAACGACCCGAATATTTCCGCAGAGACAAGGGACTACCTGGAGAGAATAGGTGATTCAGCGGATCATCTGCTGAACCTGATCAATGACATCCTTGATATGTCCAGGATAGAATCGGGTAGGCTGGTCATCAAAAATGAGGAGTTTTCGTTCCGTAAGCTGATAGAGGCACTGAATACCTTGTTCAGCGGACAGTGTCAGGACAAGGGCCTTGAATACAGCTGCCATATAATAAACGACGTGGATGACTACTACATAGGCGACTTGATCAAGCTGAGGCAGGTGCTGATCAATATTCTCGGAAATGCTGTCAAGTTCACTCCGGAGGGCGGCTCTGTGAGCCTTGACGTTGAAAGGAAGGCACAGTACGAAGGCAAATCGACGATCAGCTTCAGGATATCGGATACCGGCATAGGCATGAGCGAGGATGTCATACCGCACATCTTCGATGCGTTCGCGCAGGAGGATTCTTCAGTTACCAGCAAATTCGGAAGCTCCGGTCTGGGTCTTGCCATTTCCAAGAATATCGTGGAGCTCATGAACGGTAATATAGAGGTCAGCAGCACCAAGGGCGAGGGGACGACCTTCACGGTCATAGTCACGCTGAGCGACTCTGAACGCAGTGGAAGCGATGAGCTCGCTGATGAGATCCGTCCGGATGAAATGAGCGTGCTGATAATAGATGATGATCCTGTGGCTTGCGAGCATGCAAGGCTCGTGCTCGAAAAAGCGGGAATATCGTCTGAGGTCGCAGAGTCAGGTGAGGAAGGCATAGAGATGGTTCGTCTGCAGCACGCGAGACGCGAGCCTTATAACCTCATACTCATAGACTGGAAGATGCCGGGCATGGACGGTGTGGAGACGACACGATATATCAGGAACATCACAGGCGATGAGTCGGCTATAATCATTCTGACGGCGTACAGGTGGGATGATATTCTCGAGGAGGCTCTTGAAGCTGGCGTCGACAGATTCATATCGAAGCCGCTCTTTGCAGCGACCGTCATAGAGGAATTCAAGTCTGCTCTGGAGCAGAAAAAATCATCCGGCAAAAACGGCGGCGCGAAGGCTGAGCTTGAGGGCCGCAGGATACTGCTTGCGGAGGATATGAAGGTCAATTCGGATATCATTACGATGGTCCTGAAAATGAGGGGCATGGAGGCTGAGCTGGCCGGGAACGGAAGGATCGCGGTCGAAATGTTCAGCGAGCACCCTGAGGGATATTATGACGCTGTACTCATGGATATGAGGATGCCTGAGATGGACGGTCTTGAGGCCACAAGAACTATCAGAGCGCTGGACAGAGAAGACGCGAAGACCATACCTATCATTGCTCTTACGGCCAATGCCTTCGATGAGGATGTGCAGCGCAGCCTGCAGGCGGGGCTGAACGCACACCTCAGCAAGCCGGTCCAGCCGGATACACTGTTTGGAACTCTTGAGAGCCTGATTAAGTGATTAAAATGAGTATAACAGTAAAATGCTTCCCCTGCGGGCCGGAGGCGGAAAACACCTATCTTATAACTGATGATGTCACGGGACTGCAGGCTGTGATCGATCCGGGTTATTACGGAGAGGATATCAGATCTCTGATACAGGACGGAAACAGCCTCAGATATATACTGCTGACACATGGGCATTATGACCACTTCGCCGCAGCGGAGGAATACAGAAATGAGTTCAGGGATGCGGTATTTGCTGTTCCCGCAAATGAAGAATACCTTCTTCACGGAGGCAGGGACAACAAGTGGATGGCTCTGGGAAGAGGAACGGGGATATGTCCCGAGTCGGATATAAAGCTCAGCGAGGGGGACAGCATCACTCTCGGTGAGACTGTAATTAATGTTATCGAAACCCCGGGACATACCGAGGGCAGCATCTGCTTTTGTACTGATAAGGAATTGTTCTCAGGTGATACACTGTTCAGACAGGCTGTCGGGAATCCGAGACTTGAGACCGGAGACAGGACTGCACTTGAGGATTCGATCCGCGGCAGACTGTATTCTCTTGATGAAGAGCTTACAGTCTGGCCCGGACACGGACCGGCCACTACCATAGGATTTGAGAAGAAAAACAATCCGGTCGTACCATGGATAGGACCCGATGCGATCGCTCATTGAATTCAGCAATATATTTATCAAATTGTATTCAAAAAATGCATAATTGATATTGCAATAGCAATCCAATATTGATAATCTTATAACAAGAAATAGGGGCAATCTTTAATAAAGGGCTGATTTCTCCCGGGAGAGAACCGGCCGGAGAATGTTTCAGTCGCTGATGGACTAAAGGCGGCTGATAAGATATTTCTTTCCGGGCCGGTCGCTGAAGAGGCAAATTCCTCAGATCTGGCAGTTTGAGGAACGAAACTTTCAAGCAAAAGGACCGGAGAGAATACCTATTTCTGGATCAATAATAATGATGAAACAGAGAGAATGCTGTACGCGTATTACGCGTGGCATTCTCTTTTTTTACGGAGACTAAGAGATGAGATATTTCATCCTGACAAATAATCCACTTGCGGCGAAAGAGTTCGGTGAGACTCATGATGTGCGCTTTATCAACTGCGGACTGAGAGATGTTCTGATCAAAGCGAGAGACCTGATAAACGATGGAGCGGTGCTTTTGAACCATCCGCTCTACGGCAGCGTCAAGCCAAATGAGACTCCATTCAGATCTCTGCTGCTGCAGCAAGGTATACCTCAGACCGGAAATATGCCGGCGCCTGCCGATCCGGACTCTGTGAGGCTTATCGGGAACGCTGTCAGCGCGTTCGAAAAATTCATTGTTAAGAAGGAGATCACTGATCCGAAGCTTCTCGAGGATTTTCAGGTCGTAGACCTGAGTCTGCTGAGAAGCGCTGTAGAGTCAGCAGACCGGTGACCATCCCTCTTATACGGAGCTCCGGTCCGCGCTGCCCCTATGCACGGCCGGGCTCCGGCAAACAGTTAAATATTTGCAACACTATTATAGCAAAAGGAGGCGATCAGAAATGAGGTTGGAACTTGGAAAAATCAATATTACTGATATCCGGTTTGCGAAGGAGTCGAAGATCGAGCAGGGTGTGCTCTACATCGATCCTGATTATCTGAAACCTGTCGTTCTCGAGGACGAGAAGATCAGGGACGTCGTATTCGATATCGCAAAGCCTGGTGAATCTGTTCGTATCACACCTGTTAAAGACGTGATAGAGCCTCGCGTCAAGGTAGAAGGCAGGGGAGGCGTTTTTCCCGGCTGGACATCCAAAGTGGACACTGTCGGATCGGGCAGGACACTGGCTCTCAAGGGTATGGCTGTCGTCACAGCCGGTAAGATCGTAGGGTTCCAGGAGGGGATCATAGACATGACCGGAACAGGCGCGAAGTATACACCTTTTTCAAAGACGCTGAATCTCTGCATGGTCTGCGAGCCTGTCGAGGGCCTCAAGCAGCACGACTATGAGGCAGCTGTAAGAAAGGCAGGATTCCGCGTGGCGGCTAAGATAGGCGAACTCGCGAGAGGGCTCGAAGCGGATGAGATCTGCGTTTATGAGACCTGCGGTATCAGGGAGGGGATCGAAAAATATCCTGATCTGCCGAGAGTAGCGTATGTCTCCATGCTTCAGACACAGGGCCTGCTTCACGACACATACGTATACGGAGTAGACGCAAAGCAGATAATTCCTACCATCCTCAGTCCTACAGAGATAATGGACGGAGCTGTTGTATCAGGAAACTGCGTATCCGCGTGTGACAAGAATCCTACATATATACACCAGAATAATCCTGTTGTCGAAGATCTATTCGCGCAGCACGGCAAGACACTGAACTTTGTCTGCCAGATCATCACTAACGAAAACGTTTACCTTGCGGACAAGGAGAGATCGTCCAATATGACGGCCAAGCTGTGCCGCATGCTCGATCTCGACGGAGTAGTAGTTACACAGGAAGGCTTCGGAAACCCTGATACCGATCTGATCATGAACTGCAAAAAGATCGAGGCTGAGGGTGTCAAAACTGTGATCGTAACAGACGAGTACGCAGGAAGGGACGGAAAATCACAGTCCCTGGCGGATGCTGATGCCGCAGCCGATGCTGTTGTAACAGGAGGAAACGCGAATGAAGTAGTCGTGCTTCCTAAGCTCGATAAGGTGATCGGAACGCTCGACTATGTAAACAGGATTGCCGGAGCGAGCGAGGATACGCTCAGACCGGACGGAACTCTTGAGGTAGAGCTTCAGGTGATCACGGGAGCAACCAACGAGATGGGATTCGGAACGCTGAGCGCAAGATAAGACCGGGGAAAGGAGGAAATAAAAATGGCTAAGATCAAAGTGGTTCACTACATAAACCAGTTCTTTGCGGGGATCGGCGGAGAAGAAAAAGCCGATATAGCTGCTGAGCTTCACAAGGGCGAAGTTATCGGACCAGGCATGGCATTCAATACAGGCTTCGGAGAGGAAGCTGAGATCATCGCTACCATCGTATGCGGCGACTCATATTTCAACGAAAACATCGATGCTGTCAAGGCGGAGATCCTCGGATGGGTCAGGGAGCTTGCGCCGGATCTGTTTATCGCTGGTCCTGCATTCAATGCCGGGCGTTACGGTGTGGCCTGCGGAACCATCGCGGCTGCAGTAAAGGAAGAGCTCGGGATCAAGTCTATAACCGGAATGTATGTTGAGAACCCTGGTGCCGATATGTACAAGGACAAGGTATACATACTCGAGACAAAGGACAGCGCTGCCGGCATGAGAGCTGCGGTAAAGAAGATGACAGCCTTTGCTCTCAAATACGCGAAGGACGAGAAGATCGGCGCATCCTGTGAGGACGGATACATGAACCAGGGCGTCAGAGTCAATTTCTTCGAAAAGGAGAGAGGATCAAAGAGAGCTGTCGATATGCTCATCGCCAAGCTGGCAGGCAAGCCGTTCACGACAGAGTATCCGATGCCTGATTTTGACAGGGTAGAGCCGAATCCGGCAGTCAAGGATATGGCACACGCAACGATAGCGCTGGTAACATCGGGCGGTATTGTGCCTAAGGGCAATCCGGATCATATCGAGAGCTCAAGCGCGTCGAAATTTGGTGAATACTCTATCGAAGGAGTGACGGATCTCGATGAGAGTACTTTTGAGACTGCTCACGGCGGATATGACCCTGTATACGCTAATCTGGATGCCGACAGGGTGCTGCCTGTAGATGTACTGCGCGATCTCGAAAAGGAAGGCGTTATCGGCAAGCTGCATGAAAAATACTATGCGACCGTAGGTAACGGAACAGCCGTGGCATCCGCGAAGAAATACGGAGCTGAGATAGGAAAGAGGCTGGTGGCTGACGGAGTGGACGCTGTTATCCTCACCTCTACCTGAGGAACCTGCACTCGTTGCGGCGCAACGATGGTAAAGGAACTCGAAAGAGCAGGTCTCCCGGTAGTTCACGTTTGTACGGTAACACCTATTTCACTCACAGTAGTCGCCAACACAATAGTGCCTGCGATAGCGATCCCGCATCCTCTGGGCAATCCTGCCCTCGACAAAACCGAGGAAAAGGCGCTCCGCCGCAAGCTCGTCATGAAGGCTCTCTCTGCTCTTCAGACTGAGGTAGACGGACAGAAGGTGTTTGAGGATTAATACTGATAAGGAAGTGACCATGCCGGATATAACTGTCTGGACAAAGCAGAACAGAGCAGTGCTGGATCAGCTTGACGCAAGCGGACGTTTTATAGCTGACGAACGATATATTCGCCGCGAGCTCGAGGATACTGCAGATATCATGCTCTTTGTGTACCGCTGGCTTGCAGACCACATGCCTTCGGCCGGCGAAAAGCCTTCGGATGTGAAATATCCGGTATGGGTTTCCTTCATAAAAGAGGCGACTATGTGCCCAGAGGACGGATTTGCCGTCCTCGAGCTCGTGGTCCCTGAAGAGCTGATCACGCGTATAGACACAGCAAAGTGGACGCGTATTACCAATTATTCATATATTCCTCTAAATGATGAGGATGAGAGAGAGCATACCAGATATCTGGAGCAGCTCGGGATAAATAACGCCGATGCGGTGATGACGCGCTTTTATCCGGAAGCAGGAGATAAGATCACAGGCAGCTGGGACCGTCTGTTTGACGGGTCGGTGAGCCTGGGAAGCAGGAGCGAATACGGGCTTATCTGGGAGGTCAAAAAGGAATGGATACAGAACGTGATAAGGTGATCCTCTATTCGCCTCAGTCAAAAGCCGTATGGCAGGAGCTTCAGCATATCGGCATCGCGTATTCGAGACGGGAATATGTAGAGAAAAAATACGGGGAAAGTTCCGGGATATTCCTCACAGCCTATGATGAGTACCTCAGAGAGGCGGAAAAGATCGTGCCGAGACCCGACCCGCGGGCTTACCCTTACTGGGCATTCGCGTCACTCGAGCAGCTTGATGTATCCGGAGGCGGCAGGCTCATGACTCTGTCTGTGCCTGCTGATGGGGCGGTGTTTTTCGATCAGTACGACTGATACAAGGTCCTGAGGCTCTCATATATAGGCGAGAACGAGCAGGATGAAAAGGAATTTATGCTTGACCTCGAGAGGAGGGGCATAAAGGATCCCTCGGAAGCTGTGCTGAGACCCTTCTATCCGGATATCAGGAGAAGAATAAGCGAAAGCTGGAAGAGACTGTTCAGACATGATGCTGCGATAAAGATGGCGATAAAGAACGGAGATACACCGGCTGTCCGCGCCGTACAGGCAGGTCTTTGGTGCATCAGAGAGGAATGGCTCATATAGACTGGATATATACGAAGCCTGTCACAGCAGCCATTCGCGCCTGAGCTCCCAGCATAGTCCGACTGTATGCTTCGGATCCCGCGGCGTGACCGTATATATGCTTTCCCAGCTCCTGAGTATCTTTTGTCTAAGAAGCGGGTAAAAATTGCCGGTGCTGCCGCTGATCAGCGATGACGGCGATGAGATGCCGTATCTTGCGAGCTCTGCTTCGTGAGCGAGTTCATCAGCCATGTCGGCAGGAAAGTATATGTGATTGATCATATGATCCCAGACCTCGTCGTTGGCGAGTATATAACTGCCCTCGGGTATATCAAGTCTGAGGAAGACGTCGCCGTCCGAATCGGGGATAGGATCACTTCCCTCCGGACTGAGCCAGACAGGATAAAGCAGACCATCAGGTATGTCAATATGCTCACGCGCCATAGCTGTCAGTCTGCGGTACAGGGGAGCGTAGTGATCCGTGATAGTCGTGTACTTGCGGCGTACGTATTCTTCTTTGACCGTGTAAGTCCCGCTGCGCATCAGCTCATCCAGGACTCCCGGTGACTGTCTGCTTACAAATATCATAGGCCTGCTAATAATCTGCATGCTTCAAGCATGCGCCTGGTCTGAGTCTCAGCTGTCACTCCCTGGTCATTACCGACCAGCTGGACGAGAAGAGCATAGAAAAAAGCGACTGTCATGTCATTGATCAGTATTATCTCCTGCTCACTGCGTCTGCCTTCGAGCACAGGTATGAGCAGGATCAGGTTACGGCTTGCGAGATTGGATGTCCGGAACATGGCCTCAAGAATAATATCGGCATCATTGTCATGTTCAGGAGAGAACAGCTCAAAGTACTGCTTGATAATGGATTCGAGCTCGGCGCTGTGGCGGCTGAAGAACAGGGTGTTGTACTCTTCGGGATCCCTGAATGCATGCCTGCAGAATATCTCCCACGAGAGCATATAGATGCCGGCATCATCATAATCACCGTCATCCGACAGCGGACTGAACGATTTGCTGGCTTCAAGCATATCCTCGGAGTATTCCTGCAGGACGCGCACGCACGCGAAAAGCACTACCTCGTCGATATCCCTGAAATAGCGGTAGATGAGAGCGCTGTTCATTCCTGTCCTCGAGCCGAGTGATCTGGCGGTAACCGATGCTGTACCGCTCTCGCTGATCATCTCCATGGCAGTACTTATGATGTTGATTTTATTGGCCTTTACGGCCTCTGCAGACATAGATGGCCTGCCCATATTTACGCACTCCTTTAATGCTGAAAAATATAGAAAAGATCAATAGGTATCACCGGAGCATCCGGTTATGTTCAGTAAATTTTAACAATATAAGCGGTACTTTTACAAGTATTAACAGCAGTTTATTAAACTTGTTAAAAA
>JAFRGH010000101.1 GCA_017433945.1 Mogibacterium sp.
ACAACGAGGTCATGCGCTTTGAACAGGAAGAAAGTGCCGAATTATTCCGTTCAAATTGGAACGAGATATGCTATCTGCTTGACAGAGTACATGCACTTGAGGATTACATAGAATCCATCGGCGGTACTGTTCCTCCTGAATACAGCGAATAAAGTTATATCTTATGTCCCTTGGAAGGCTTTGGCCTTCCTGGGGATGTGCGAGACCACTGATCTGTTTTGCCGATAAAGGTGGTCTAATCGGCCGTGAACAACGGTCTAATTACGCGGAATATACAGCAAGACCGCGATTGAACAAATATATCAGTAAATATATCAGTAAAAACTTCATGATGTCAGCGTCTGCTCCTGTTGTCTTTCCAGATGTCGACTCCACGCTGGAATGCGGCGAGTTTGTCGAGTTTTCTCTCGTATAATTCTTTGAGCTTTGGTATGCGAATGCGCCGTTCTGTAACATCCTGCTCATATAGGGAGAAATCCATTACAGCCTTGTCGATATCGACGAGGTTTCTGTTCCGGACATATTGAAGCAAGCGTACCTCCGGGGCAATAAAAGAATGAGTTTTTATTTCATTCAGCCTGATATGTGATAGTTCGTCATATGGAATGTTGTAAAACATTGAATTGCCGGAATCGTAGATCGGGGCAAAACCAAGTATCTCGAGGGTATCCGGGTTGCGCATTACAGCAATGTTGTTCATATGCCTGTCTGCGTTTGTTATCAGATAGTCGGTCATGATCTGATAATCGATGAAATCGGTAAACTCATTCTCATCTATCCCGAGGCTCATACAGACAGTTTTAAACGGATGATAAAGCGATTCATTATATCTGGTCTTGATGGTCTGGAGCAATTCCCACGCGCTGATGCATTCGATTTCTTCGCTGCAAAAATCATAGGACATACAGCCGAGCCCCTCGATGTTGCCGTCAATCTGCATTCGAACAGGATAATATGATGTAAAATGCCTGAACCCCTGTTGCTCATGGAGTCTTGCGGCAAATAATTCATTTAAGCTCTGCTGGTATGAATCGCCATAGTTTCCCTTGATAAGGTACCTGCGGCCGTCTCCGGCAATGCACCATTTCTTTTGCAGCTCGCCCTGAGATGTCGCGCAATTGAACCTTGTCATACTTCTTAAATCAATAACGTGATCTTTGTTTATAGTTAAATCACCGAATGTGTCGACAAAATCATTTGTAAACAGATTAACATCGGACCACTTTATCATTTCATCGCGAGGCCTTATCCAATAACAATCCGAGAGACTGAGAGCGAGATTGTTTACAAGTGCGCTGTTCGTAGAACTGTAGCCAAGTCTTTGCAGCGCGGTTTTTGCTCCGTGCCTTGTTTTCGGGATTGCTCTGTCGTTCCACCACTCGTGGAATCGCATATTATTCATCTGACCGCCGAGAGGGAAGTGCTCAATTGAAGTTTTGTTTCGTCTCACTCTGGAGATGGATCCATCATCGCTGATCTCCATCAGGCATACAGGGATGTCTTTGTGCATCAAGTAGTATTCTCTGTTCATTGCAGCCATTTTTGCCCCTTTTTCGATTAATCAGATGCAACAGGATAACATGCTGCAGGAACTGTTCCCTGCGTGAATGTCGAAGCTGTCATATCCAGATGATATCTTCCTGCTTGTCATATCTGCAGTCGCGGTTGAATCTTTCCTGTATTTCATAAAAACTCTCAAAGAGGTCTGAGATGTACAGCTTGAGATTCTGTTTTTTTACATCGGTAAGGTCCTCGCTTATGGTGATGCGGTTGCCTTTGACATCCGCGACCTGTTGTTTCGCCTTGTCGTAATAGAATATCGCGCCATCCTTTCCTTCGATTTTTTCAAGCGAAGAGTCAACTGACGGCAGTGATCTTGCGATAAGATTTACGACATATCGTGGGGCCGAGGATTCTCCCTGCTCCCATTTACGCAATGTGCTGACGGGAATACTGAACAAATCTGCAAATTTCTGTTGACTCAGTCCTGTTTTTGTCCGTAATTCTTTAATGATTATGCTCATAACAACACCTTAAGTATCCGAATTGGATATATTTTATTAAATTATACCCAAAATGGATACTAGCGTCAACGATAATATCTTCCTGCTTGTATAGATTGTCAAGTAGAATTGACCCACTTTTTCGTTCTGTTTTGACCCACCTTAGTATCTTGGAATGAGATTTCGGGTCTTTAACCTTAATGGTGGTCAAGACAAAATGAAGCTTTGCCAATAACTGTTGTAGAAGTAAAATCTGGGTGTATAATACGGCTGACTACATCGCATTTAATCCAGCAGAGATCAATATAAAGGATGTGCCTGCAGAATACACAGATCAGGCCGGAGCATATGTTAAAGCTTACAATGCTGCAAATAAGGCCGCTTTAGCTGCAAATCTTGATGAAATAAATGACGCCTTCAATGACCTCTTTGAAGTTACAGCTGCTCCAGACCAGGGAGATCCGGATAAGATTATCTTAAAGCTCGATGCAAAGGATATGCCTGCAAAAGATAGAGCGGCTCTTAGGAAGAAGCATGAACAGCTGCTTAGCAACTTCGAACACACACTCGGAGATTGGGATGCAGACAAGAAAGAATATGTGCTTCCGACAGCAACCCTCTATATCAATTCAGTATTAGATCCGGCTTCCCCGATACTGGCTGAGTATGTCAGGTTCAAAAACTCTCCAAAAGCTAAGTCATATACGGTAAAGGCTCTGAAGAAGAAGGCTAAGATCGTTATCAGCAAGACAAGCGGCAGGATCACTCTGAAGAAGGGTCTTGCAAAGGGAACTTATAGGATCAGGGTTAAGGCATACGTAAAGGGCAACTCAAAAGTTTATAAGACTCATGCCATCACAATCAGGGTCAGAAAGAAATAAGTTCTGGTTGATGTGATTCGCCACGTTATGACTGTCTTTATCGGAGGATGCATATCAAATATCTGTCAGATGAGGAGATAGAATATATGAGAAAGATAAATATGTATTCAGGATTTGTTACGATCCTGCTTTGTACCCTTGCGGCAATCGTTTTCATTATGACAGGCTGTTCTGACAGTACTCCTTCAGAGCAGCAACCGGTCAGTATTGATTATGAAAAGGCTGTTGTCAGTTATCTGGGGCCGGAGGGCACCTACACTGAAGCAGCATGCGAAAAATTTTTCGAGGAGAAAGGACGCTATGTACCTTACGATACAGTGGATAACGCTGTGCAGGCGCTTTGTGACGGCAAAAGCAATTATGCCGTGATCCCTCAGGAGAATACTATCGGCGGAGCGATCATTGATTATATTGATACTCTGATATCGCAGGAGGGCGTCTCTGTTGTTGGAGAAGTAGAGCTTCCTATCGATCAGAATCTGCTTACCGTTCCCGGCACAGAGCTTAAGGATATCAAAACAGTTTATTCTCACAAGCAGGGGATCGCACAGGGCAAGGACTGGCTCGAACAGAATCTCCCTGAAGCTGAAGTGATAGAAGTCTCCAGCACAGCCGAAGGGGCCAGAATGGTTGCAGACAGCGGCGAATCATCCTGCGCAGCCATCGCGTCTGCCGGTGCTGCGGATGTATATGACCTTGAGATACTTGCTTCGAATATACAGAACAACGACAAGAACAAAACAAGATTCTATGTTTTGTCTGATGACGAAGCGTCAACAGCTGAGGGCGACAGGCTTGCGTTCATAGCAACAGGTCCTGCAAATGAACTGCCTGAACTGATGGATGAGATCAACGACGAAGATGCCGCCCTGATAACCATACATGATCGTCCTGAAAAGACCGAGCTGGGCAGATACCATTATCTGATCGAATGCACGGATATGACATACGACAACTACAGCAAAATAGCAAAAAAGAGCGACTTTGAGTGCAGGTATCTCGGCAGCTTCGAGGTGCACTGAACGATCCGCGCGTATCATTAAAGAACGCGTCAGTATCAACTGATTTGTGCCAAAGCTATATCCAATCTGCTCATGACTGTTCTGCAATTGCAAAGCAGTCCGCGATATCATCGATGATATCCTCATCAAGCTTGCCTCTTTTGCCCATGCCGCGCATCAGTGCTACAGCATTGTCGTGCGGCATCGCGTTTTTATACGGCCGGTCCTCTGTGAGGGCCTGATATATATCGAGGCAGGCAAGTAAACGTTCTTCTTTGCCGAGATCCTTTGAGCTGTATCCAAATGGATAGCCGCTTCCATCCAGCTTTTCGTGGTGCAGCGATGCCCACCTGCATATTTCATCAAGCCCCTCTATGTCTTTCAGCAGCATCCAGGTGCCGATCGCGTGATTGGTTATCTCCTGATATTCGTCGTCCGTCAGACGGCCGGGCTTTTCGAGGATATCATTGCTTATCAATAGCTTGCCTATGTCGTGCAACGCGCCTGCAATGTACAGCTTATCGCGCATTTCTGCGCTGTATCCGTAATACGCGCCCATCCTTGCAGCTTTTTCAGCTATCCCGATCGAATGTCTGCTTGTAAATCTGGACTTATAGTCTGTTATGTCGGCAAATATAGTCGAAAGCTCTCTGATCGCAGCTGTCGGTATGTCCACTATCCTGTCCGGCAGCAGTTCGTCCAGAGTTGCGACGCAGTGCGGCTCCGCGGCAGAGCAAAGCAGCTCATAATCGACATTGTCGATAAACAGGCGGCAGCATTCCTCCGAAAACATGATGTCTGACTGACTTCGGAGCCACGTGACTATATCCGCGTGCTTTTGTCTGTCCATGCGGCTCAGGTCAAAAGCGGCATCCACTCTGTCGGCGATATGCATCAGCTGACCGCACAAAGGAGTCTCTGCGGCCGTTTTGCCGAGAGCGCCGCTTCCGTTCGCTCTATCGTGATGATGCAGCACCGCACCCCTGATTATGTCATAAAAGGGCAGTTTGCTCACCATGCGTTCGCCGGCGATGCAGTGATCTGCCATGTTGACCTCGCGGTGCCCGTCAATGCATTCGGCGCTGACCACCAGCAGAGGCTCGGCCGTTTCATCGGACAATTCATCATGTATATATTCTGCAAGAGCGCAGTCATGCAGCACTCCTGCCTGTGTCATCGCGTAAACCGTATCTTCATCCATGCCGGCAGCAGCTGCCAGTCTGTTGACGATGATGGCTACACGCTTGACGTGGTTCTGCTCGATACTGAGCAGATCTGCTTCGACGTAGTCAGAGGCGAGAGATACTACATTGAGAAATCCTGTTATATTGATCAGCATGTGCTTTACGGCTCCGTCAATAGTGTGTCAATAGTGTGCTGTAAATAAAATCCATATCAGTATATCACATTTGCTCTGTAGATTCCCGTTCCGCTGACGCATGAGTGAATACGGAATGCTTACGGGACCGCAACCGCGTCTCCCGACAGAAATGTGATCTGCAGGCTGTGCGCGCTGCCGCTGTGTTCGCTGATGCCGCCGCGCTCTTTTGTTTGCGAGGTATAGTGTGAAATCGCTGGCTATCGAACCGGTGATTTAGTACAATCAGGAAAGGGTACACGGGTAGGATCAGGCGAAGTGTTGAAAAGAATTAATATAAGGATTGGCTATGGTTATATTTTTTTCCGGTACCGGGAACAGCCGCTTTGTGGCTGAGCAGATTGCTGAACTGACAGATGACAAGGCTTGCGACGCGGCCTTATATATACGCAAAGGGGAGACAGCGGTGTTTACTGAGCCGGGCAGATACATCTTTGTTGCGCCGGTCTATGCCGCGGCTCCGCCGAAGGTGTTTATGGATTTTATCAGGGCCTCGCGCTTTCCGGGCTCCGTGCAGGCGTATTTCATAATGACATGCGCCAAAGAAATGAGCGGATGTCCGGGCTTCTGGGAGAATATCGCCCGTGAAAAGGGCTTTGAATATATGGGAACCGCGCAGATACGCATGCCGCAGAATTATCTGCTCTTTTTCCGCATGTTTACGGAAGAAGAGTGCAGGGCTTCAGTCACCCGGGCAAGGTCTTCGCTCGAAGGTATTGCTGAGCTCATTCGGGATAACAGAGAGCTGCCCGATCCGGGCATGAAGGCGTGGGAATACCTCTCCGCCAGAGCGGTGACTGGCGCATATTATAAACTGTTTGCAAGAGCAAGGGCCTTCCGTGTTACCGAGGGCTGCATCGGCTGCGCTTACTGCGTTTCTGCATGTCCGCGCGGCAACATAAGGCTTGCAGATAATGAACCCCTGTGGGGCAAAAACTGCACGCACTGTATGGCGTGCATCAATCTCTGTCCGAAAAACGCGGTCGAGTACGGGTGGCTGACACGCAGCAAGACCCGCTACAAGGGACCGTATATCTATTCTACTGCTTCTTCACATGCTGGATCAGATTAAAAGCGAAGCCGGACGGCGAGATCATAATGGCTGATCTGGATGATGCGGTCTCTACGATCCTGTCTCCGTAATAGTTCCTGAAGCCCTTATCCGTGAGCATCCCGTAAGCTTCATCAAAATCATCCCCATTCATGCGGATGGCAGTAAGATCGTGCTCAAGCTCAATATCCGGCTGAGAGATATCCAGGCAGAAACCGTTTGCATCCTTCATGCGGATGCCCTCAACTTTCAGATCGCCTATGCCGCTCGGGTTATGGCGGATCTCAAAGCCGATCTCCTTAAACAGCTCAGCGAGCGCCTTCGCATCCTTCGTTATGATCTGCGGGTTAAAAGTCGTGATCTTCATAGTACAGCCTCCTTCTTTCGCATTTCATCCAGCAGCCTGTACCAGCGCTGGACAGTGTTCTCCAGGAAAAAATAGTGATAAAAATAGAACCCGAGCAGCACGGCGAGCCCCAGCATGACAATAGCACCGGGTATACCTGCTTTTTCAGGATGCAGCAAAACCAGGTCGACTGTGAACAGTTCCACGAAGACGACCATGACCGTGACGATGAGGTGCACCAGCCGCTCGTGCTGGACGATTGCGATCTTCTCCCTGTGCAGCTCCACGAGCTCAGACGTTACGCCGTTTTTCGACATAGCCGCTGTTATGGATTTCTCATGCGCGCGGCAATACTGCTTTATATTGATGCCAAAACTGTCTTTTCTCATATATCAAAATATAACAATTAACGCATGCTGATTCAAGCCGGATCAAATTGCTATCGGCCCTGATCGGTGACTTGTGACCCGTGATCGGGACATGATCAAAGCAGTTTCAAGAGCTTTGGCA
>JAFRGH010000102.1 GCA_017433945.1 Mogibacterium sp.
CGCCGCTATCGGTCTCTTTGCCGCCTTGATCAGGCTGTATGCCGTTCCGTTCGAAGGCATCCTGACAGCGACTGTGTCGAGTCCCCCGGTCGTTGCATCCGGAACCATAGCTGATTTTGGAAAAACCATTGTCAGCGGTCCGGGCCAGACCTCGTTTATAAGCCTGAAAACATCATCTCCGAGGGTGACGATTCCTCCCGCGACGAGGAGCTCAAGCTCCTCCGCCTCAGCGATATGGACGATCATCGGATTATCCGACGGCCTGCCCTTTGCTTCGTATACTGATCTTACAGCTTTTTCGTCCAGCGCATTTGCGCCGAGTCCGTAAACCGTCTCGGTCGGAAAAGCCACAAGGCCTCCCTCTCTGATGATATCACCGGCCTGCTCTATATCTTTACTGTCAGTACTGAGTCTCAGCGTTTCCATAGCTATGATACCGATCCCCTTCTCGAAGCTTATATCAGGAATGCTAATCTATCTGTTTTGTCCCGGATCCGGTTCCGGAGTCTGTTTCCGCAAAATCAGTCCTCCTGGCCGAAATCCTTCATCTTAGCGGCCTGGTCGGCTGTGATGAGTCCGTCAACAGCCTCATCGATATCTCCGTCCAGGAACTGTTCGAGCTTGTACAGTGTGAGGTTGATCCTGTGATCTGTGACCCTGCCCTGCGGGAAATTGTATGTCCTGATGCGCTCGGATCTGTCGCCGGATCCTACCTGGCTGCGCCTGTCGGCAGATATCTTGTCGTTCTGCTCCTGCACCATCTTGTCATACAGCCTTGCCTTGAGTACTCTCATGGCCTTTTCTCTATTCTGTATCTGGGATTTTTCATCCTGACAGGTGACCACGATGCCGGTAGGCAGATGAGTCATTCTTACAGCAGAGTCTGTCGTATTTACGCACTGACCACCGTTTCCTGACGCTCTGTATACGTCGACCTTGACATCGTTAGGGTTGATCTCTACCTCGACATCATCGACCTCAGGCAGCACCGCTACTGTTGCTGCCGAGGTATGGATACGTCCCGATGATTCGGTTTCAGGCACTCTCTGCACTCTGTGAACACCGGATTCGAATTTGAGCCTCGAATACGCGCCCTTGCCCTTGATCATGACGACAGCTTCCTTGATACCGCCGATACCTGTATCGCTGATCTCGATGATCTCAGCCTTCCAGCGGCGGCGCTCAGCGTATCTCAGATACATCCTCAGCAGGTCGTTTCCGAAGAGAGCTGCTTCCTCTCCGCCTGTGCCTGCTCTGATCTCGAGAATGACGTTCTTATCATCGTTAGGGTCCTTAGGCAGGAGCAGTATCTTGAGCTCCTCCTGTGCCTTTTCCATCTGCTCCTCGAGCTCTCTTGCCTCTTCCTTGGCCATTTCGCGCATTTCCTCGTCATCTTCCATGTCGATGATCTCGCGGGCATCGGCAAGATCGCTCTGCATCTTGCGGTATGCCTCATATGCTTTTACTATAGGCTCGATCTCGGCCATCTCCTTCATGTATTTTTGCCAGATCTTCTGATCTGCGATGACAGCAGGATCGGCAACCTTTTCGGCCAGCTCTCTGTATTTTTCAGTTATAAAATCGAGTTTGTCGAACATATTATCTCCTGTTTATTTCTTCTTTTCTTCTCTTACTGTCTGTTCCGTCTCTCAAACTGATTTATTATATCAGAAAGAGCTCAGCATTTCAGCATTTTCACAGAGTTTATACGCGATTTGACTCGCGAATAATTACTACGAAAAAACCGGAACCTTTGAGCTCCGGTCTTTGTTGTCTCTATGATTACAGGTTGTACTTGTTCTTGAACTTTTCAACACGTCCGCCGCGGTTAGCGAATTTTTGCTGACCTGTGAAGAACGGGTGGCATTCTGAGCAAATATCCACTCTCATCTCGTCCTTGTTGGAGAGAGTCATGAATGTATTTCCACATGCGCAAGTTACTTTACATTCCTTATAATCAGGATGGATTCCTTCCTTCATGTTGGTACCTCTTTCTGTTAATTATTTGAAATAAGTGATTGCTGTCAGTACTCTGCCGGCGCTGCCTGGTCACAGTCTTGCACTGGCCGCACAGGATATGGTCCCTGCGGTTCTGGCGACAGCTTCGACAGTATACCACCGCAACAAGCTTATTGCAAGAGGTTCAGCCAATTATTTTTACTATTTTACCCTGATCTTTACAGTCAGAGTCTTTTCCGCTTTGCGGTAATCATCGCTTCCGGCTGCTCTGACACGCAGCTTTATACTGTATGTACCTTTCCCTGTGCCTTTTTTGACCTTTATCTTTCCGGTCTTTTTGTTTATGCTCAGCTTCTTGCTGCCGGAGAGCTTTTTGTATGTAAGCCTTGTCTTTGCGCCGCTGACCCTTACAGCACTGACACTCTTTGCGGATCCCTTCAGAGCGGATTCCCTGACCGTCCTGTTTTTAAGAGAATTTGCACTTACCTTAATCGACTGATCGCTCTTGCTGACGATCTTTATCCTGCCCTGCGGCTCAGCGTATTCCTCACCGACAACACCGTTCAGACCTTCTTTAATATACTGAGCGACAACATACTCATCCGTCATTCCGGTATCTGTAATTATGCCGGAGCTTTTGAATGCGTAATACTGATCTCCGCCTGCCGCGATGAAATTGTTTGTGATCACCGCATAGGTCTCGTTTTTGTCGAAAGGCTTGCCGTTCACCGATTTGATCGTGACTCTGTTTATGCTCGCAGGTCCGTAGTATGTTGATTCCGGATATGGCTGCTCCAGAGCGTCATACTTTGCTGCCTCATCGATCACTATATCCATACCGCTTAGCTGAGGGAATCCTCCGCTGTTCTCAGGCAGGCTTGCCGTTGCCGCCTCTAACGCTTCAAGAAGCTTGCTGCCCCTGATATAGATCACGCATATTGTATTGCCGAATGGATGGAGCCTGAGTATATCTTTTCGTGTTATATCTCCCTTGCTGATCGACGTTCTGACAGCTCCGCCGTTCTCTATTGCCACAGTCTTATCCGGATCAGTCTTAAGGCTCTCCCCTCGCTCAAGCACATACCATCTGAATGCATCTGTCAGTATATCGCCCAGATTGGTTTCGCCGTTACGGTTTCCGCTGACTTTTTCACCCGTTTCCTTGCTAAAGGAGCCCTTTTCACCGTTCAGATCTACCTTTGTTTCTCCGATTTTTTCTCCATACTTACGATCCACCTCGGCAATAATTCTGTCTCCCTCTTCCGCAACTTCCTTATTGCTATAAATATCACTGCGATACTTTGCAGTGTCTTTATTCTCCTCTCTCAGCTGATAGAGGAAATTCTTTTCTATCTTCTCTGTCTTTTCGTCTATTACGACGACCCCGATATTCATGAATTTGGTGCCGGTAGACATTATCGGCTCATCGTCCGCGCCTTTTACCATCACGGTATGCGAATGAGCGTCGAGCAGCATATATCTTGATCTTAATTCATCATCCGACAGAGGTTCTGTGCCTGTTCCGACAGCTCCCTTTGTATTCTTATACAGATCATATGACATATCCGGAACATCATCCTCTACTCCGAGATGGGTAAGCGCTATTATTATGTCCGCACCCTGTGCCTCGAGCTCATCGATATCCTTCCGTGCGGCGCTGTACATTTCTTCCCTTCCGAGTATCTCCACTCCCTGCAGGTTTCCCGGGAAGCTTTTGGTCTTCGTGTCAGATGTCACTTCTCCGTAGAAGCCTATTTTGAGATCGCTGTCAGCTCCCTCATACAGATATGAAGAATCAAATACCGGCTCCTTCGCCCTTGTGTCTATGAGATTCGAGACAACGACCTCAGCATTGAGTTTACCGAGGGTTCTTACCAGTCTTAATGTATCATAATCAAATTCATGATTGCCCAGAGTGATAATGTCGTAGCCGCAGGCGTTCATCATCTCCACAGCAGCTTTTCCCTTGTTGTCAGCGACATATACTGATCCCTGCAGATAATCTCCGCTGTCAACAAGTATGACGTCTGCGCCTCTCTTCTCAAGCTCATCCTTCAGTCCGGCCATATACTGATAACCATCAAGAGCTCCGTGTACGTCATTGCTCTGCAGGATCACTGTCTTGCCTGTGTAGTCGGCAGCAAGATTCGCTGATGTTTCAGCCTCAGCGCTGAACGTTAATCCTGCCAGCATCAACAATACAGCAGCCAGGATCATTATTCTGCTGAAACTAAGTGATTTTTTATTCATACTGTATCCCGCCTTTCCATTGAACCAATATTGTCCCATCCCCTGACTCACAAATCAAACTCTTTGCTCTCTTTGCCGAAATGCAGCTCCCTGAGGCCTTCGACCTCGTCGCATATCTCTTTGAGACTGCAGCTTCCGCAGTCGGTCGCCATACCCTCGAGTATCTTCGACAGAGTGCGCGTGATGTCGCGAATCATCTTCGCGTCCTTTTTCATTTCTGCATAGTCCGCATCATCAGCTGTGACGAATATCACCCTTACAGCCAGCACGTTCGGATCCTTTTTGTACTGACTGATATATAAATTGCCGACCTGCTCGAAGCTGATGCCCTTTCGCACAGCCTCTTTGGAAACTCTGACCTGCTCGCGGTGGCTGTCGGACGAGGATCTGACCATATAGCCCTTCGGATAGACGTGATATTTGACAAAATCTATGTCCTGTATGGCCCTGTAGACAGGCTCGGTATCCTCCTCGCCTTCGCCTTTCAGGCTGTCAACCTTGACAAGGACTATCCTGGCGAACGGCACGCTTCCCTTTATCTCGCCGAGGTCGCGGCCGTATACCCATATTTCATCCTTGTCCACGTAATTATTCGAAGAAACGCAGGCGTAGTTGACCGCAGGCTTGTTGTCGCCTCCGAGCTCGTATGCCGCTTCCCTCATCATGACGAGCTGGTTGCCTCCGGCATCGTCCCAGGCTCTGCTCGGGTCGTACGCGAATTTTTTCGGCACAGACGAACCGAACAGCCTTTCTGCTTTTTCAATCAAAGGATCATATAATTCCATAACAGTTTATCTCGCCTGAGCCTTCTGGCGCGCAAATTCCGCAGCCCCGAGCGCTCCCATGAGCTGAGGATCTGTCTTGAGATTGATGACCTTGAGCTTGAGCACGTGCTCGATAGCCTGCTTCAGTCCGTCGTTTTTGGCGCATCCGCCGGTCAGAGTGATCGAATCTGTGGCTCCGGCTTTTTTGGCCATTACGAAGCATCTCTTTGCGACAGCCATCTGAATACCCGCGGCGATCTCGTCCATAGGCTTGTTTTCACCGACCAGAGTGATAACCTCGGACTCGGCGAAGACCGTGCACTGAGCTGTGATAGGAATGACATTCTTCGCCGAGAGCGACAGCTTTGAGAACTCTGGCAGGCTCATTTCAAAGGATCTTGCTATCGCCTCATAGAATCTGCCTGTTCCGGCAGCGCACTTGTCATTCATCGCAAAATTCTTAACAGTTCCGTCTGTGTCAACGGCGATGCCCTTTACGTCCTGTCCGCCTATGTCGATAATGGCCTTGACAGTCGGATCGGTAACGTGCACGCCCATAGCGTGGCATGATATCTCCGAAATATTCTCATCGGCAAACGGAACCTTGTTGCGTCCGTAGCCGGTGCCGATCAGATATTCGAGCTCCTCGGATGATTTGAGTCCGACCTTGTCCAGGACCTCGCCCATCGCCAGCTTCGCGGACTGCTCGGAATTGATCTTGCTCTTGATCGTGGTGTCGGCTGCTATATTGCCGTTCTCATCGAGTATAACTGCCTTGGTATAAGTCGAGCCTACATCACAGCCGCCGTAATACTTCATAATCCTTGTCTCCTTTTTTAATTTTTTTACGATGAGTCAAAAAGACCCGTCCCCAATGACACATTCAGGCTGCCCTGTCCGGCGAGGGGGAGCAGCGAATCAGTCAATAATCTGCATCCTTGTTAATGCTTCGCGTGTCCCCTGCATTACCGGTGAATCCTCCGGCAGATCGAACACGCTTATGCCCATTATATCATTTTCGGCATGTGCCCTGTCATCCGGAATGTATGTCAGTATATCCGCGGATTCGACCTTGATATAAGGTATCGATTCCTCTCTGACCCTGTTGACTATCACCCCGCATCTGTCGTACATTACGAGCTCGTCGGCCACCTGCTTTATGGTATCCGCCACCTGGCAGCCCTTGCGGCTCGGATCGGTGATCAGGAAGAGATGGGTCACCTTTTCCATCACGCGGCGGTTGATCTGCTCGATGCCGGCCTCGCCATCGATTACGACATAATCGAAGTCTGCCGCCAGCAGACTGATGACCTCCTTGAGATAGGCGTTCACCTTGCAGTAGCAGCCGGCGGCCTCAGGCCTTCCGATTGCGAGGAAGCTGAATTTCTCCTCCTCGAGCATCGTATCGAAGATGCGAAAACGGGCTTCGTTGAGCATCTCTATCGCTTCCCTCGGGCGGCCGTCCTCAACGCTGTTCACTATCTTCTTGCGTATCCCGTCAAGGGTGTCCGTCGGCTCTACGCCGAGCGCCGTCGTCAGGCCTATCGCCGGGTCAGCGTCTATGGCGAGTATCCTCGCGTCAGGGTATTCCTCTGTAAGTATCCTGACCATGGCGGCAGCTATAGACGTCTTTCCGACTCCGCCCTTGCCGGCCACAGTGAGGATTTTCGTTTTTTCACTCATTTTTTCTATCCTAATACTCTTCTGCAGATCTTTTCTGATCCTGTAGCTCCGGCTTTTGTATCAGAACAGGGATGTCACTGTATCCGTGTAGCCGCTCGGATCGTCTATCGGGAGTCCTGCGATAAGCAGCGCCTGATTGAAGAGGACCTCGCACATTTTCTTCGCACGCTCGGCATCCTCTGTCCTTGCCTTTTCGAGGGCCAGGAACGCCGGGTGTTCTGTGTTGAGCTCGAGTATGCGCTTCGCCTTCATGCCGAGCTCCGGATTTACGGCTTTGAAATATTTTTCCATCTCGAATGTCATTCCGTCGCCGCTCGAGAGACATACAGGATGGCTCTTGAGCTTTGTCGTCGCCTTTACCTCATCGACCTTGTCGCCGAGTGTTTCCTTCATGAATTCAAATGTGTCCTTGAAGAGCTCCGTGACATCCTCATCCTTCTTACCGTCGACATCAAAATCACCGTCGATAGCCGACATGAATTTCTTTTCCTTATATTCACGGAAAATGTCAGCGATAAAGCTGTCGGCGCTGTCGGTAAAGTACAGTATCTCTATGCCCTTGTCCTTGAGTATCTCTGTCTGCGGCATCTTGTCGACAGCATCGAGGCTGTCGCCGGACGCATAGTAGATGTATTCCTGATCATCCTTCATACGCTCGACGTATTCGGCAAGGGTAACGAGTTTTTTCTCGGTCGATGAATAGAACATCAGGAAATCCTGCAGCTCATCCTTATATCTGCCGTAGTTGTCGAGAGCGCAATATTTGAGCTGTCTGCCGAAGCTGTTATAGAATTTTTCGTATTTTTCGCGGTCGTTCTTAAGCATGTCCTCGAGACGGCTGCGAATCTTCTTTTCGAGGTTTTTGGAAATCAGCTTGAGCTGTCTGTCGTGCTGCAGCAGTTCTCTCGAGATATTGAGCGAGAGGTCATGCGAATCTACGATTCCCTTTACGAAATTGAAGTAATCCGGCAGCAGCTCCTTGCACTTGTCCATGATAAGAACTCCGGAGCTGTAAAGGCGGAGGCCTCCGGTGTACTCTTCGGAGTAATACCTTTCAGGCGCCTTTTCCGGGATGAACATAAGCGCGTCGTAGCTGACCATGCCCTCTACGGAGACTGTCATCGTCTCGAGCGGAGCCTTGTCATCAAAGAAAGACTGCCTGTAGAACTGTTCATACTCCTCGTCCTTGACCTCTGATTTGCGGCGCTGCCACAGCGGCACCATCGAGTTGATCACTTCGTATTCATATACCTCTTCATATTCAGGCTTTTCCGGATCCGATCCTTCCTTCACCCTTGAATGAGGCATCAGCATCCTGATTGGGAAGCGGACATAGTCCGAATACTTTTTGACCAGGCCGTATATAGTATACTCACGGGTGTACTGACTGTATTCGTCAGCCTCCTCTCCGTCCTGCCTGATGTGCATTATCACATCAGTGCCCTGTCCGTCACGCTCAGCCGGCTCTATATCGTAGCCGCCCGCACCCTCGGACACCCATTTCCAGGCCTTGTCCTCACCGTATCTGCGGGTCACTACCTCGACCTTGTCCGCGACCATGAACGCGGAGTAGAATCCTACGCCGAACTGTCCGATTATGTCTACAGGCGACGCATCGCTCTCCGCAGCTTCTGTGTTCTCTGCTCCGGCAGAAATGTTTTCGCCTGCTTCCTCAGCTGCGGCTCCGCCTGCAGCGGATGCTTTCGTGCCGAAACCGCTCTTTTCGAGCTCGGCAGAGAATTCCCTGCTGCCCGAGAACGCTATAGTGCCGAGGTTCCTCTCGAGCTCCTCTTCATTCATTCCTATCCCGTTATCGCTGACCGTCAGAGTGCGGTTTTCCTTGTCGATTGTCAGAGTTATCCCGAAATCGCTGCGGCTCATTCCGACAGATTTATCGGTCAGAGCGAGGTAACACATCTTGTCTATCGCGTCAGACGCGTTTGAAATGATCTCACGAAGGAAGATCTCCTTGTTTGTGTAGATCGAGTTGATCATCAGATCCAGCAGACGCTGGGATTCGGCTTTAAATTGTTTCTTCATTTTGCGTTAACTTCCCTTCTTTCCAATAACTTTATATTCACTAATAATACAGCAGAATATCGCAAGTTACAATTCGCCAAAATTTGCTTCCGGCCGCGGGGTGAATTGCAGCATTTGCAAAGACATCCAACCGAAGTAATGTAAATCCTTGTGATAACCGTGTCAATATTCTATACTCAGTATGACTTTGACTCACGAACCGTTCCCATTGACTCACAAGGAGGTTTATCTAATGTCAGCTATCAAAAATGAGCATGCAGCGAGCCATGCTCAAAACAATGCTCACATTCATACGCACGCTCATACTCACGTTCACGCGGACGGCACCGCGCACAGCCATTCACATGCTGCCGCGTCGTCTCCCGAGGAGGCGCTTGCTCTTTTGAAATACATGCTCGACCACAACAGGCATCACGCGGAGGAGCTGCACGAGCTCGCTCACTGCTTCGATGATGTTACGGCAGATCTTATCCACGATGCTGTGGACAGACTCGGTGACAGCAACGCCCTGCTCGAGCAGGCCCTTTCGCTGCTGAATAATCAGTGAGTCTTACCAGACTTCGGTAAGCTCCAATCAGCTTTAATAAGCTATTCAATATGCTTCAATCGGCCTGGTCCGTCTGCGCAGCTTTCGTCTGCTTACGTTCCTCTCTCTTTTCACGTGCATCCATCGCAACAACTGTCACTATATCGCCCATCACGTTTATCAGATTGAGCAGTCCGCCGAATATGAATTCCAGCATTATCGCTGCAGTTACCATTCCGTCCATGTGCATATATGTTGTGACTACCACTACTCCTATCGCACATGATCCCGGCTGGTTAGGCGCGCCGAGAGAGAGGACGAGAACCAGAGCTGCCAGCCACAATATATCCATTACTGTAACTCCGGCAGGATTGCCTGAAAGCAAGGTCATTGCGATCAGAGCTATTATGAAACAGTTTCCGTCGAGATTGATCTGTGCCAGCACAGGCAGCGACTCTTCAAGCGTACTCCTCTGTAAGCCGTAATTTCTTGAACAGTAACGCACGTTATACGGCACTGCGTCTATAGCTGAACTGATCATAAAGTTTTCGCCAAGCTGCGGTATCAGCTGTTTTATAAAGGACGGCAGGTCCCGCAATCTGAATCCGGCCGCAATCAGCCTCAGGATATAAAACAGCAGTATCACCGGCAGAGAGCAGAATATTATGATAACCAATATGACGATCAACCCCAGATATGCGCCTCCTGCTGCCATAAGGGCCTCCAGTACGGCAGTAAACAGGAACAGCGGCAGCATGAATAAAATCATACTGAGCATTCGCGAAAACAGCGCATACGCCGCATCGAAGGCAAATCTTATAGGTTTGTAATACTTTCCGACCAGGCAGCACGCATATGTGACCATACTTGCGAATATGAGCAGAGGGAAGGGCGAGATATCCTGGAAAGGTGTAAATATGTCCTCCGGCATGAGCTGTGAGATACTATCCGCAAATATATCCTGCACCCCTTCACCGGCAAAAAATCCGCTCAGGGAATTCCCACCTATGACAAATAATAACAGACCTATAATGACTGCAAATCCGATTGCTGCAACCGAGGTCGATATAGTTGAAAGCTGCAGCTTGCGTACCCTCGAATTTCGCTCTGCCTGCATATACGTGTCTGTCATATTCCTGACAAGTGACAGGAATGTTACAGGAGCACCGATCATCAGTATCCCTTTGCCAAACAGGCTCGCGACCGGTATTATGATCCCATCCAGAAGCTGCTGCTGTCCATCAGGACTTACGAACTGTCTTATCGGAAAATATACGAGGAACGCCGCAAGTATCCCGCCCAGACCTGATGCTATGTATCTGCTGTAGCTTCGTCTGACACTTATCTTTATATTGTTGTATCCCGAATAATAGCTGCAGTCTATCTTATCAGCATAGGCATGCAGTATGCGGCTCTCAGGCCGGAGATCATCATCCGCATAATCAAAGAGATCTATCATCCTGCCCTCAAATCCGATCCTGATCCTGATATCATCCATATACTCACTGATGACGATATTCAGGAGCGGATCATCCTCCGCAGCCTCTTTCTGAATAATATAAAACAGCGACTCAAAAATCAGCATCGTCTCAGCGATAGTCTCTCTGGCAACGCGCTTTTGTTTCAGTGTATTTCCGATATATGAGTGAGCCTCCCGGTAGCCTTCGGTATCTGCACGTACATCTATTGTTTTCACGGTTTGTCCAACCCCTTTTCTTAGCGGTTACTGCATGCTGTTGATGATCGAACTCAGATCATCTGCGTTCAGGCCGAAATCATCATCTCCGCCTGCGCCCTGCGCAAAGACTGAGTAGCAGTAATCATCCACGGTCCAGAGGGTCTTTGTCGCCTCTCCCTCACGGTTTCCGTAGCAGTTTACCACAAGGCCCTTAATATTCTGGGTCCAGTAGTATTCGTAATCACCGTAGTCTCCGGAAATGTCACCCGGCTCAACGCATGCCGACGAGAGGCCCTTGCGTATCGTCATTTCGACAGCAGCCACAGGAATCCTCGCCTCCGCGATGCCCTCCATGTATCTGTACTGCTCGACATCGAGCTTGCCGAGACTTATTTCATCGCCGTCAGGGACATCGAAGATGTCGACGCCCGCGCCTTCGGCAGCTTCCTCGGCAGTATCGACATCATGCCACGGATTTCCGACGCCGTCAGTGCCGGTCTGCTCGCCATCCGGAACAGTTCCGGTATATTTGAACACCATGTCTGCAGCGACATTCTCTTCCTCATCGTTCCAGACGAGCTCGTCCCCTTCGTCGCCGGCTGTGATGGTCATCGAGCCTTTTCCGTTTGTATATACGGTTTTTTCAGAATCGACATCACCATCCTCATTATATACATAATCTATCCTTTTACCGTCACTGTATTCGAAGACCTGTTTCTCTGCGTCAAATGTTCCGCTCATTGTCCATGTGCTGGTTTCAGCCGCGCTGCTGCCCCATGTGACGACAGCGCTCGCTCCGTCATCTCCCTCGGCCGACAGCACAATGTTCGCTCTGCCGCAGCTGTAATTGCCTACAAAATTCATAACAGGATTCTGCCCGTCATCCTCTCCGCCTGTTTCCTCCGGTTCCTCTGACGCTCCGCCTCCGCAGGCTGTCAGAGAGAGCACCAGTACGAGCACTGTGAATAAACTAAACCATTTCTTCATCTTCATTGTCATTCACCTCCGCTTAAATGATATTTTTGCCGCTTTTTTTACCACATAGTATCGTCAGGGATGTTCTCGATGGTCGGGTCGAGCGGCTCCTCGCGCATGACCGTTCGCATATACTGATTGAACTGATCCCTTATCGACTGCCTGCTCGTGATCCTCGGATCGCAGAGGTCGTGCGAGACCCACACAAGATGTATGCCGCGCTCCCTCGCCTGCTCCTCGAGCATTCCGTGCATTCCCACGAGAGCCTTGCAGGACATGTGCTCCCACATCATGACCATATCGGCGTTCATGAGCTCGCAGAACTCCCAGAGCTCGTCGACCAGCACCTTGTAGCCGCCGTGTGTACGGTTCCTCATGATCATGTTCTCGTTGAGCCATGCCATGTCGTAATACGCCTGCTCGCGGTTCTCAGGAGTGTCCTCATCAGCTATGATCCTGGTATTGACCATCGAAAGCATGTCTGTGAGCGGCAGCACGCCCCAGCAGCTTATCATCCACGTCAGCATGTGGATATTATACTGCGGCTGCACTCCCCATACTATACATCTGTGCCTGTACTCAGGAGACATCATAGTCTTTTTCTTATATCCCTGATGCACCAGTTTCATTATCTTTTTGTCAATAGGCGGAAATTCCGGCGATCTGCCGCAGTTTCCGAGATAGTTGGTATCGTTGTAAAGCGAAAATACCGCACCGACGAACTGCGGGTAGTCCGTGCTGTTGACATCCAGCCACTCGAGGCGGTTCCTCGTCGTACTGTTGACTCTCTGCGCGCACTCAAAATAGCGCTTCCAGTTCCATTTCTCGCCGGAATGCTCCTCGACGAATTTTATCGCCGCCTTGATGTCGTTCGCGGCGTATTCCTGCACGTCGTCCTCGCGGTGGCGTATAGGCGCCGCGAGCTGGAATGTAGGTATTCCCTCTTCGTCGAGCCTCTTCGCGATAAGGCCGTTTCCCATCATCGAGCCGTCGCAGGTCGTGTTGATCTGAACAGCGCAGCATCCGAGCACCGGCAGATCGTCATCTATCGACAGCCCCAGCTCGGTCTCAGGCATAGGGCAGACATCACCCGGCAAACCGTACTGCTGGGCAACATCTATATAATGCTCCGCCGAATGCTGGGTCAGCAGATTGCAGACAAACATAGCTGGTATTTCTCTCAGTATAGCCTTGGTCTCATCGAAGCCCATCATAAACGCCGTCATACCGTTTTCGTCTGTAAGAACGCAGCGCTTCGAGAATTCTTCATCGTTTCCCGTTTTACGGTCTCCGCGGAAAGTGTCATCCATCAGTCCCGCGATATCCTTGATGACAAAATTCATTGCAATGCATGTGATGCGAAGCGGCTCGTCCCTGAGGCCGAGTGTGAATTTGTCCATCATATGCGGTACCGCGAGGAAATTAGCCATCCAGCGGTAGCGCAGCATCGCCTTGACATTGCGCGGCTTCGCAACGAATTTTGCCAGTATCGACATTATATACAGCCATCTGCCGTAGTCATACATCGTGTCCTTGAGGCCCTTCCACTCGCGGCGTCTCAGCACTTTGCTCTTTCCGTTCGTCGGATAGAGATGTCCGTAAGACTGTTCGCCCTTTTTTCTGCGGGGATTCGTTATTTTTTTCGCTTTTCTGAATGCCATCAGTCCTTACCTCCCTGCAGCCTGCTGCTTCTGCTCATCCTGTCGCCGGGCTCATTGTTCCCGTTTTTGTTTTTGCCGAGCTTCTTGATCTCTATGCTCTCGACGAATGCCTGCACTCGTGTCCTCATCTGCCCTGCTCCGGCCTCGATATTATACGGCCTGTCGACCGAAAGCACCGGGAAGCCGTAGTCCTCGCGCAGCATCACTGAGCCCATCATGCGTTCATATGCCCACGGATCGCAGAATTTGATCTGCTCGTAAATGATCCCGTCCGCCTGGTATTCCTTCGCGATGTCATTCACGTACTGCTTGCGCCCGTACACCTTTTCCATATTCATGACACGCGGGCACTGCCCCAGCATTGCGTAGTGCCGGCAGACCTGCGTCAGTATATCCCCATCCGATTCCTCGTCGATAATGATCGGATCCCTGCCCGGCATCGAGCCGAAGCAGAATCTGTCGGCGCAGACATAGGTATCGCAGTCCTCGATAAGCTTTATCATGCCGGTATCGCTGATCTCCGAACCGACGACGGCGACACGGGCACGCCATTTCCTGCCGTCCGGCTTACGCGTTTTCAGCTCCTCGAGAGTTTCCTCGAGCTTATCGATCAGCAGATATTTAGGCGCGACATAGGTCGCGAGCGTCAGTATGTGAAATTCGTATCCGGTGATGCGGGGGTCGTCCTCCTTGCGGAACTCGCCTATCTCGCGGATCAGCCGGCAGACGCGGTTGTGCTCGTCAACGGCCTTGCGTATCGCTTCGTCCGAGACGTCGATACCGTATTTCTCATGAAGCGGCCCGAGTATGTGGTTGCGGCACTGCAGCTTAAGCAGCTCGACGCCGTTTTCATCCGCCTTAAGAGGTATTTCCATGAACTCGTAAAAGAAATCCGGCTTGTCTCCGTCCCCGTCCATCGTGTGGAGCAGAGCCATGTTCTCGGCAGCCCGGTTCATCATGGTGCAGCCGTCGGCCGCGATCAGGCAGTCGGCAAAATTGAAGCCTCCCTCTATCGCCCTCTCGAGCAGCGCGCGGCTCGTCTCGCAGAGCAGGCTCGTCATATAATAAGAAGCCATGTCAGTCGAAGATGTGTGCGGCGCGAAAAGGCGCACGGAAAACATGCCCGGCAGATTCATCAGCGGCTCCGGCAGATTCTCACAGGTGAACGCCGCGCAAATGCGGCCCTCGTCTCTCGCCTGCCTGATGAGCTCATTGTGCGCGCTCTGCAGCAGATTTTCAAAATATAAAAGGTGCTTGAGATCCTTCATGCGGCCTCCTTCCTGCGTTTTGCGGGTCAATGGGTACATGACTCACGACTCGTCCCCATTGACTCACGAACCAGTCGTTTTATTTTATGATCACATAGTTCTCGGTCAGGTCTATCTGCGCGAGCTCGCCGTCGAATGCCGTGCGGACTCCCATGATATCCGTAAAATAAACCTTGCCGTTCTCTATCTTAATATCCGCAATGTTTCGCGCCAGCAGATTGGCGTCGGACACTTCGTTTCTGTATACGTTTGACAGGCACATAGCACGCTCCTCGTATTAAGTCAGTTACTCGTATAACTCATATAATCGTATAATATGTCCATTTTTATAATCCGGTTTTTCATCCGGTTTAATTATCTATTACTATAAAGCAATCCGGCCGGAAATCCAATACTATGAGTCAATGTGGACGGTTCTTTTTGACTCATTAGCCGCCTTAAATCATAACGGACACTTGATTTGCAGTGATAGACATTTTGCTGTCTGTTAATTAAAATAATGATACAAAAATTATTTCAACGGAAACTACGAGAAACACGAAATACACGAGAGACAGGATATGACAGCTGATATTTTCAATGATGTTCTGGGGCCGGTAATGAGAGGCCCGTCATCCTCACATGTTGCCGGAGGCTCGCGCATCGCCGGGCTTGTAAGGCAGGCGGCGGGCGGTGATCCCCGCAAAGTGACTGTTACCTTCGATCCTGACGGCTCGCTGGCGGAGTCTCATGACGGCCACGGAACCGATATGGGCTTTGCATGCGGGATAATGGGCATTTCTATCACTGATCCCCGAGTGAATGATTGGCGTTCGCTGCTGGCCGAAAGAGGGATAGAACTCGAATACCGCATCGAGGCTTTTGGCGCGGAACACCCTAATCACTACAGGATAGATGTCCTGACCTGTTCCGGCAGAAATCTCATGATTGATGCTGTCTCTGTCGGCGGCGGAGCCGTGGAGCTTATCGGCATCAACGGCTGCAGGGTATCTGTCAGAGGAGACAGGGATGAAACAGTTGAATTACCTGGAACCGGCGAGATATTCCGCTTCACCCCTGTGATGCCTGTCCCTTCATCTGATGCAGAGCTGCCCTTCACGACCGCACAAGAAATGCTGACTTACAACAGCGGCAGAGAGCTCGCTCTGTGGGAACTTGCTCTCGTATTTGAAAGCAGGCGCTGCGGCCTTGGTGAAGATGAGGTTTACGCTTTGATGAATCGCCTGTACGCAGTCATGTCAGACTCTCTGGATGCCGGACTGAGCGGCACCGAATACGAGGACAGGATCCTTCCGATGCAGTCCCATCTGATGAAGCAAAATGCGGCCCGGCTTGTACCGGGAGACGTGGTCAATACGGCGATAAGATATATAAGCGCGATAATGGAAAACAAGAGCGCTATGGGTGTTTTTGCAGCTGCTCCGACAGCGGGATCGGCCGGCTGCCTGCCGGGGACTCTCATGGCTCTCAGGGATGTGCTCGGTCTGGATGAGGACTGCGTCGTTAAGGGATTGCTCGCGGCAGGTCTGATCGGTGTATTCTTTGCCGGGCAGGCGACCTTTGCGGCAGAGGCCGCAGGCTGCCAGGTTGAATGCGGGGCGGGCTCCGGAATGGCAGCTGCCGCGGTATGCCAGATGATGGGCGGAAGCGCCCGCGAATGCATTGACGCGGCGTCATTCGCTCTGCAGGGGATCACAGGCCTCGCGTGCGATCCTGTTGCTAACAGAGTGGAAGTGCCGTGTCTCAACAAAAACATCCTTGGCGGCATGAACGCCATCAGCAGCGCGAACGTAATACTCGCAGGATATGACAAGGTGATCCCTCTTGACGAGACGATCCGGGCTATATATGACATAGGTACAAAGCTTCCGCAGGAGCTCCGCTGCACATACGGCGGCCTGGGCAGGACCCCTGCGTCAAACGCGATACGGCAAAAGCTTGAGAAATATTAAAAGACTGTCTCAAATTGAAAGACTCAGCGGCAGGCGAGCGATTCACAGAGACAGTCCTGATGTGTAATTTCCGAAATTCTATTTTTTGATGTGATGACAGAGGTCAAAGGCAAAGCCTGATGGTGATTTTAACATCGCGGATACGGATGTATCTGTCCTGACTATCCTGCCGCTCTGATGGGTGAATCCGCGCGCGATCAGTTCATCATATGCTGCGTCAAAATCATCGACATTCATTCTGATGATTGTAAGATCCTGTTTCATGTCAGGCGCATACGCTACATCCACCTTGAAGCCGTTAGGATCCTTAAGGCTCGTATTATCAACATTGATACCGCCTACATTGTCCTGCTGATGATTCCTCTCAAAGCCGAGGTCCTCGAACAGCTTGATTACAGCCTCTGCATCAGCACTGACGATAAGCGGATTAAAGGATGTGAATTTCATTGTATACCTCCTTTTTGGTTACTCATCTGTACAAATTATACCTGTTTATTATAGTCCTTATATCCGCAGGGCCGCAACTGATTTGCTATACAACTGCATGTTGCAAAGATAGAGAATAAAAAAGTCGTATTTTATGATTTCTGTTGTATATTTATATATGACAGAGCCGGGACGAATCGCCGGTTCATGAAGGGAAAGGAGATAAGCTGCAGTGAAAGTTACATCATTTAATCCGATTTACGGAACAGAAAATATCGATGAGGCTGTCGCGTTTTTTAAGAATCTGGGCTTCGAGGTGATACATAAGTTTGCGAAAGAGGGCTTTGAGATCCACACTCTCGAGAATGAGGCCGGACTGCGCCTTGATATCATGAAAAATGACTATGTGAGAGCGGCTAAGATAAACGGCATCTTCGCCACCAGACTCAATGTTGACGACCTGCATGAAGCCATAGAATTTTTCGAGCAAAACGGAGGCGAAACGCTGACTCCGATAATCCCGGAGGCAAACTCCAGAGAGCTCGTCAATATCAGGACAAAGAACGGAGATATCTACAGCGTGATACAACACTTAAAATAGCGCGCGATCACAATTCGACAAGCGTTTCATATCCGGCAAAAATGGAGTTGCATTCCGGCATGGCCGAAACGGCCATCCACGTGCAAGTGTAGCAGCCGACTGGACCGAATTTTGAAAATCTCCCCCGGATCCGATCACGGTCTCGGGGGAGACTCTTGTTCAGCTTAGAAGCTAATCGATATTCAGCTACGGCTTAAAGTGATACCTTCACCTTCCTGCCGGCGATCTTTTTAGTAAAGATCTTCTTATACTTCCTGACGTATTTCTTATTGGTCTTCTTGCTTCCGACCCTGACCTTTACCTTGGTGATCTTTGAGCCCTTAAGCGATTTTTTGACTGCAGCCTTCTTCAGCTTTTTGGTCTAAACTATCAGAGTCTTTGCTTTCTTATAATTTTTGAACACGCCCTTGCTGATTTTCTTTACCTTTTTGCCGAGAACGATAGTCTTTACATATTTGCTGCTTCCGCCGGCTTTGGCTACGGCTGCTTTCAGAGTCTTCGCACTGACAGTTTTAGCATTGACCGTAACAGTCTTAACGGATTTCTCCACTGCCGCCGCAAGAGCTTTTTCTGCCGTTTCAATCTTCTTAAGATTATCAGCAGATACTTTCTTCTTTTGAGTAGCTGTCAGCTCATCATATGCTTTTCTTGCTGCTTCGATAGCGTCCTTGTTTGCGGTTGTTACTTCGTCAGCCGCAGGAAGTGCGTTGATTGCTTCGTTAGCCGTTGCTACTGCAAGTGCAGATTCAGCGTCGGTGAGCTTCTTGAGCGTTTCGGGAGCAACCTTTGCTTTTTCTTCATCAGTAAGAGCGTCATAGAATCCTCTTGCTGCTTCAATAGCGTCCTTGTTTGCTGTTGTTACTTCGTCTGCTGCAGGAAGAGCGTTGATTTTTTCTTTAACGCTTGCTACCGAGAATGCAGATTCAGCGTCGGTGAGCTTCTTGAGCG
>JAFRGH010000103.1 GCA_017433945.1 Mogibacterium sp.
TGCAAAGCTCTGCAATGATGCAGGTGTCGATGGTGTTGAGATCCACGCAGTTCACGAGGGCTATCTGCTGGACCAGTTCACAATCGCAAACATGAACCGCAGGACAGATGAGTACGGCGGTTCCTTCGAAAACAGATTCAGATTTCCTGTAGAAATAGTTCAGGCCATCAAGAGAGAGTGCGGAGATGATTTTCCCGTAGCTCTCCGATATTCTGTCACATCAAAGACCAAGGGCTGGCAGATGGGCGCGCAGCCGGGCGAGGAATTCACCGAATTCGGCCGCGACATGACCGAATCCGAAAAAGCGATCAAATATCTTGAGGATGCAGGCTATGACATGTTCGACTGCGATAACGGTACATACGATGCATGGTACTGGGCCCACCCGCCTGTCTACATGCCTGACAACTGCAATCTTGAAGATGTCGAGCACATTAAAAAATTCACATCCAAGCCTGTCGTATGCGCGGGAAAAATGGATATAAAGCATGCAGCAAAGGAAATCGGAGCCGGCAGGATCGATGCCCTCGGCGTAGCGCGCCAGAACCTTGTCGATCCGGAGTGGGTCACCAAGATACTCGAGGACCGCGAGGATGAGATCAAGCCATGCATCAGATGCCACAACGCATGCTTCAGCTTTTCAAAATCAAAGCACACCGCTAATACCCAACCCCTCGATGACGCGCTTCATCTGGCCCGCTGCGCTCTGACGCCTCAGACCATGCAGCACAACAAATACAAGCTTGTTCAGACAAACAAGCCGAAGAAGGTCGCTGTCGTCGGCGCGGGATTCGGCGGTCTCGAAGCAGCGCTCGTGCTCAAAAAGAGAGGCCATCAGCCTGTTGTATTCGAAAAAACAAACAGGCTCTTCGGACTCTACAACACTGCAGCAGCGATGTCGTTCAAGGACGCGGACAAAAAGCTGATGAAATGGTACGAGAGAGAGCTCAAAAAATGGGATATCGATATCAGGCTGAACACAGAGATCCAGGATATCGGTTCTCTGCTCAAGGCCTATGACGATGTCATCGTTTCTATAGGAAGCTATCCAAAGGCTCTGCATATACCGGGCTTTGAAAAAGCCATAACATTCACAGAGCTGCTCACAGGCGCGAACAGGGACAGCTATGATAAAATCGTATTCCTCGGCGGCGGACTCTCATCCTGTGAGGCAGCCTACGACGCAGTACTGAGAGGCAGACACCCTGCAGTCGTCGAATACGAGGACGACCTGATAACCGTCCCGGGAACATGCCTCGCCAACTCATCATTCCTGAGAGAGGCGCTGCCTTATAAAAATGTTCCAGTGTACCTCTCCTCCACTGTCACGGAGATCGGCGACGGTTACTGCATGATCAGAAACGTCGATACCGGCGAAGAGCATAAGGAGGAATGCGACGCAGTAGTGAACGGGCTCGGCTTCGTACCAAACGACCGATTCTCAGCGGTAAATAACAAGCATCTCCACCGCTGCGGCACCTGCGTCAAATGGGGCTCCCTGAGAGAAGTCATCTGGGGCGCGTGGGACGTCGCCATGAGGATATGACCTGATAATCTATACATTACAGACGAAATGTGGTATATTTTTATGCGCTATTGTAGTTTGAATTTGAAAGGGGTATACAATGAAAATCACAGGATTTGCGCCTATTATCGTAACACAGCACGAGGAAGAGCTCATCAAGCTGTTTGAGGATCTCGGATTCGAAAGGAATCACACCAAGACCGGTATCGAGGGCGGAAACAATACAAACTTCCAGCTCAAGAATGAGGCAGGTTTCCGCGTAAACGTCGCAAGCTCCAACCATATTCCTCAGGATCTGACAGCAATCACTATAAACGTAGATAATTTTGATGAGGCATATGATTTTTTCATCGCGCACGGATTTACCAATCCGAGAGGAGACAAGGTCACAGAAACAGGTTCATCCACTGCAACACTGCTCTTCTCCCCATCCGGCTTCGCGATCAACATCGCACAGCACATCAAATAAGCATTGTATAAACGTAAGCTTAAACGTATAAAAATTGCATGGTCTGCAGGACTCACTTTCCCGCAGACCACTTTTTTTGCCCTCGCATTTTTATTGCTATTACATTAGCATCGGTAATGTGCTTATCCCTCATCACTTAGTCCAATATCTGTCAATACCTGCTCGCGTGTCCTCTGTCTCGAATAGATCTTGAGCTCGATCCTGCTGACTATCCTTGTCAGTATCGCAGCCAGTATGAAATAGATCACAGCAACAGCGATGAGCGGGAAGAACGCCTCATAAGTACGGCTGCGGATTATATCTCCCATCTTGGTGAGATCCTGCACGGCCACATAGCCGACTACAGCCGTCGCCTTGATCAGAGCGGTGATCTGCCCTTTATAGGCCGGCATGAAGAGCGGCAGAGCCTGCGGCAGTATGACCCGGAAAAATGTCTTTCTGTCCGAGTATCCCAGCGCGTATGCGGCCTCTGTCTGCCCGCGGTCGACAGAGCTGACGCTCGATCTGAGCATACTGATTACAGCTGACGCGAAAATCAGTGTGAAAGCAACAACTGAAACAGCTGTGCCCGAGACGGACAGCTGTCCGAAGATTACATAGTAAAAGATCATCAGCAGCACGACGACAGGCATGCCGTCTATCAGCCAGGTAAAAAAGGACGTGATCCTGTTCGCCGCACGGTTTCCATTCCTGCATGTCATGAATACACCGAAGCCAAGCAAGGTTCCAAACAGTATCGAGAGTATCGTGATCAGCAGAGTGGTACCTATTCCCCTAAGGAACAGTTTCCACCGGCTCTCCCGGATAAATGTCTTTTCGAAGCTGCTCTTCAGCTTATTTGAATAATTCGCAAGTGAAATACCGGTATCTCTCACCATTATGCCGTTTTCAGCGATATTTGTCGGCTGCGAGAATGCGAGCACCTCCTGCCTTTCGGGAGTAGCGTAAAGATTGGCAGCGATGCAGTCGACCTCTCCGCTCTGAGCCGCAGCTACTATCCCGTCATAATCATAGATCTTGAACTCCAGGCTTGCCCCCATCCATGCAGCGAGTCTCCTCGCAAGCTCGATCTCAAATCCCGTCAGTTCAGTTCCTTTGTAATAGCTGTATGGGAAAATGATGCCGACAGTTGCCACTGTCAGATGTATTTCGGAGTTTTCCGGAACATCTATCTCCGGCATCGTTTCGTTATTATCTATGAGCCAGCGCTCCCTCATCTCTTTAAGTGTTCCGTCAGCCTCGGCTTCGCTCATAAACTCATTAACCTTGCCTTCAAGATCAGGGATCTTAGTCTTTGGCGAAATAGCAATGCCGGCCTTCTTGTCCTCGCCTATAGTTTCCTCCATGATACGGACACCTGTGAGGCCGTTTCTGACTGCGCTCTGCATCGTTGCCTTTTCAAAAACGATAGCATCTATCTTACCCTGTGAGACTGCGCCATATGCTTCGGTTTCATCTCTGAAATACATGATCTCTGCTTTCGGAAACTCCTTCACGACAACATCATCAGTCCCCGTACCGGTTCCGACACCGATCTTTATCTCGGGATCGTTTAACTGCTCAAGAGATGTGATCTGCTTACTGCCAAGGCTGCAGCCTGCGAGAAGGCAAAGTAAAATCAAGCTCATCGCTATAAGCAGGATTGCATTTCCGGCAGTGATCCTTTTCAAATAAGTCATACTGTTTATTTCCTTTTTCATCTCTCTTATTATCCGTGCATCATGCTCTTATAAATAAAATTTCAGATTCAGAAGCAAATGGATAAAGCAGCGAATATAAGCCGCATTTTTTACTTACCGACCCTATTCACGGATAAGCACTTTTACTGTATTCGTGAATTTATTCGATGATCCGGTATCTGCGTCCGAAGCTTCTGCTTCCCCGCCCTCCGGATCGTAGCTGTAGGTAAGCTCCTCAACAGATTTTTTGAGCACCTGATATGACAGGCTGTTCTCTCCCTCAGCCGGATCAAAACGCTCACCTCCGTATGTCGCATTCATTACAGCAGTTTCTTCGTCCTCCGAATACTCGACAGTCACGCGGACCGGAGTCTCAGCAAGCACAGGCTGCAGCATCTGCTGCATAAGCTCCTCAAACGCGAGCCTGATGCGGTACTGGATGCGGGACGGAATAGTATTCTGCATGCAGTAACGGTCTATTTCTGTTCCGGCTCCGATAAAATCGAAATCCGGGCCGTCCACATTAAGCTCAAGAACCCTGAGATGCATTATGAATCTGCGAGTCAGCTCTTTTTTCGGATCATCGAAGATCTGCTCAGGAGTGCCGTCCTCATATATTCCGCCCTGGTCCATGTAGAACACGCGGTTGCAGATAGCGCGGGCAAATTTCATCTCGTGCGTGACTATCATCATGGTCTTGCCGCTCTTCGCAAGGTCTTTAATAACAGCCTGCACTTCGCCGACCATCGTAGGGTCGAGCGCGCTCGTCGGCTCATCGAGCAGTATCACGTCCGGATCCATCGCAAGGGTCCTCGCGATGGCGACACGCTGTTTCTGCCCGCCGGAAAGCATGTCCGGATACTGGAACTCCCTTCCCGACATACCGACACGCTTCAGCAGCCTGACCCCGGTTTCATACGCCTCGCTCTTAGATTTCTTAAGTATATCCATCTGAGGCTGCATCAGATTCTCGATGACCGTCAGATGCCCGAAAAGATTGAAGGACTGGAAGACCATGCCCATCCTCTGCCTCGCCTTCGTAAGATCATAGCCAGGCTCAGTGATATCTTCACCGTCAAATATGACCTGCCCGCCCGTCGGCCTCTCGAGCATATTGATGCATCGTATCAGAGTCGATTTGCCCGTGCCGGACGGACCGATTATCGAAATCACATCACCGTCATTGATCACGGTATTAACGTCCTTGAGAGGCGTAGCGTTCTCGTATTCCTTTCTGAGATGTCTGAGTTCTATCATTTTATGTCCGCCCCTTTCGTATCTATCCCTTTCATAATATCCTCGCGCGGCCTGCGCTTCGGATCCACTCTGAGCTCTATCCTGTTAACGAAAAATGTCAGTATCCCAGCAAGTATGAAATAAATGACCGCCACCGCAACAAGCGGGAAGAAAGCCTCATATGTCCGGCTCCTCACGATATCTCCCATCTTGGTGAGATCCTGAACAGCCACATAGCCTACGATTGCGGTCGCCTTGATAAGAGCTGTTATCTGTCCCTTGTAGGCCGGCATGAACAAAGGCAGCGCCTGCGGCAGTACGACGCGGAAAAACGCGTTTCGGTCCGTGTAGCCGAGCGCATATGCAGCCTCCGTCTGTCCGCGGTCGACCGCGCCGACACTCGATACCAGCATGCCGTAGACTGCCGATGCAAAAATAAGCGTGAACGCGATTACGGAAACAGCAGTGCCTGATACTGACAGCTGTCCGAAGACGACATAGTAGAATATCATCAGCAGCACGACGACAGGCATGCCGTTTATCAGCCATACGAAGAAATCAGTTATCCTGTTGGCCGCGCGGTTTCCTTTGCGGCAAACCATGAACACGCAGAATCCGAGCAGTGTTCCGAAGAGTATCGCAAGCGCCGTGATCAGCAAAGTCGTACCAATGCCCTGCATGAACAATTTCCAGCGGTCCTCACGTATAAACGTCTTTTCGAAGCTTTCTTTAAGAGAGCCGAAAAACGATCCGCCTGATCCGTCTGCTTCCGACGAACCGGCAGCCTTCGAACCTCCTGATGCTGCACCGCTGTCCGAACTCAGGTACCCGAGCACAGAGGCTCCTGCATAAATAGTGTCCGAATAATTGACGCTCTGCATTCTTTCCTCTGTTTTGGCGATGCAGCCTATTCCAAGATCGCATTTTCCGGAGGAGACCGAGTCGACTATGCCGCTGAATATCATGTCATTGATCTCGAGTCCGTATCCGCGCGCCTCGCAGAAGCGGTACAAAAGGTCCATATCGATTCCCACATAATTGTTGTGGCTGATATACACAGCCGGCGGCGAGCTCGAATCAGTAGCCACCCGCAGAGTCCCTTTTTCAGCAGGCAGATCGGACGGGTCGCCTACGACCTTGCGGCTTTCATCCTTGCCGTACCAGATCTCATCCAGTTCATTCATCGTGCCGTCCGCTATTCTTTCTGCAAGGAACTCATTGAATTCCTCGCGCAGAGCATCGCCCTTCGCGTTTTTTGCGAATATCGCGCCCGTCTCCGTCGGCTCGTTAAGCCCTTCCTCCACCCAGGCAAGATCTTCATTATCTATCTGGGCAAAACGTATTATCATTACAGGCAGAGCAATAGCGTCGACCCTGCCCTGTCTCAGCGCCGTGATCATATCGGCGACAGTATTATAGTAAAGTAGCTCAGCCGTAGGGATCTGTTCTTCGACCATCGGTCCCTGTATCATTCCCGTTCCGACGCCGATACGCTTGCCGTCAAAATCGCTCAGCTTGCTGTATTCATGAACGGCCTTACCGGCAGCGTCAGAATCACCGCCTGCGCCTCCTTCCGAGGCATAGCTCTGCATTCCCAGGCCGGCAGACACAAAAGTCAAAAGAATAAGCATCACACATAAGATGAGAGCCGGAAACCGCAAGGGTTTCTCGAACCATGCCGATTGCTTCTCATTCGTTTTCAGTTGATTTTCGTGAAATTTAATACTTATCACCGAGTCGTTCCTTTCTTTTCATCAGCTTTTTAATCAGCGCTTTCATGTAAAACAAATGTGACGAGCATTGTATTATTTGTTCCAGATATCCTTGTATTGATTATATTTGTCCAGATCCGAAAGCGCATTCCACGGAATAAAGCCGCCCTTGAGTCCGGCTTTTTTGAGCGCCCTGATCTGATCCTTCATCCGCTTTGTATTGTAGTTTACCGTCGGATCCCAGTATGGTGTGTTGTATCCCGTGATCCACGTTCTTGCAGCCGCCGGATGCTGTATCCTCTTTTGACGCTTTGCAGCGCGCTTAGCCCATCTCAGCACAGAAGCGTACGGATGCTCCCAAGGTGCCTCCCCTGAGAAATGATCTGTATACGGCATCGCGCTGATCGCATCGACTATGTTCGAGATTGATGCCCAGTACTGACCGTACGCGGTCACGTATGAATACGCTGATTCGCCGAAAACGTCGACGGACGTATATACTCCCGCCTCGCGAAGCTGATCGCACGCATAGAAGCAGAAATTCTGCACGGCCTGAGCTTTTTCCTCGCCGTATTTGTTGCGAAAATCAGCTTTGCCGGATTTAGACATCTCATACGATGCCTCCGGGAATCGCACGTAGTCGAACTGTATCTCGTTGAAACCGAATTTCTCGACAGCCTCCTGAGCCAGCCTTACGTTGTATTCCCACACATCGCGCGAAAAAGCGCTCGGCCAGCTCCTGTCGCTGCCGTATTTGATGCAGTTTTCCGGATGATCCTTGGCGTAATACTGATCGTTGAACACGACTATCCTGCCGATCAGGTAGACTCCGGCGTCTCTGTATTTGTCGATGCCCTTTTTGAGCTTTTCTTCAGAAACATAGGCATTTTTGTATGAGGTAGGCGACAGCTCCTTTGCGGTCTCTGCCTTGAATGTCAGAGGCCCGTCCTTGATGTCAAGCACGACTGCGTTGCAGTCAGTGGATTTGATTATTTTGAGCCACGCGTCCGGATGCACGGCAGCATATGAATTGAGGTACATAGCTCTGGCATTCTTACAGAATTTGTTTCCCTTGATCTTTGTCTTTTCATAAGGATACCAGTCCAGGTTCTCACCCTTGCCGCCATACAGCTCAAAGCCGAACTTTTCCTTGCGGGCATTGTCCGTTTCACCGTGCTCATTGTATGGCGCCTTGGCCTCCTCCTGAGTGGCAGCCATGTATTTGCCGTAGACAAAGCCCTCAGCCTTGTCCTCTTTTTTTGTATCCACCGGGTCGTACTCGACCTTGTACTTGTTGATATAACCGTTGTCCAGAAGCTTATCGTAACCGATCACTTTGAGATGAGTTCCCTTGGGAGCAAAGGACGCTATTGCAGGGCTGTACTCTCTCTCGTATATCGTTGCAGGCGTCCTGACCCATACATCAGTTTCCTGAACAACGTGTTCTTTGTCTTTGGCCAAATTGCTTTCGTCTATATAATACTCGGTTTCTTCTCCGGTTTCGGTATCGCTGACGCTTATCCTGCAAAGCTTAATATCGTCCAGCGTTTCGGTATTATTGTACCTGCGGACCTCGGTGCCTCTGACAAGAGCGCCCGCATCCATCAGTTCCAGGCCGCCGTCGGTGACCGCTTTTTCCGGATCCGAAGCTGTCTCTGCGCTGCTTTTTTTCTTGCCTTCCGAGCTTGCCGATCCGCCGGACTCATCTGAACTGCTCTGAACATCCTGACCCTCTTCGAGCTCGGCATAAACCTTCACGACATTGGAGCTGCCTGCAACATATTCGGTTGAATATCTGCCGCGTCCGATCAGATAAATGAGCGCTGCGGCAGCCGATGCGATAAGCAGCACCCCGATCACAATGGCAAATATCCTGCGAGCAGGGCCCTCTCCCCTGTATGCTTTTTTCAGCTTTTTGCGCTCTTCTTTAATGGCAGCAGCCTCAGCTCTGCGCTCCGCTTTTATGGCAGCCTCTTCTGCTCTGCGCTCCGCTTTTATGGCAGCCTCTTCAACTCTGCGCTCCTCTTTTATAGCAGTCTCTTCTGCTCTGCGATCCGCTTTTATGGCAGCCTTTTGTTGATCTGAAGATTCGGAAGGCAGAGATTCATGAGCTGCAACAGCAGCCTCTATCTGTGCCCTCTCATAAACAATGGTTTTGGCCGGAACAGGAACCGGCTCAGGTTTAGGCTCAGGTTCAGGCTCTGGTATCGGCTTAAGCTCCTCTCCAGGTTCTGGTTCTGGCTCGGGTTCTTGTCCCGGCTCAGGTCCTGTTACTTCATCCTGTACCTCTTCTATGGCTGTTGTCCTGACCGCTTCATCAGATTCGGCAGTCTTATATCCCGGATCCGTATCAGTGATTGCATCCTCTGATCCGGCTGATTCATTATCGGCAACCGCATTATCGGCAACCGCATTCTCAGACTGCTCCGGTATTTCGATTTCGGAAATACCTTTTTCATCCTCAGCGTCCTGTAAATCTCCGAGTTTTTCTCCTATTCTGATTATAGCCCTTGACGCCGCGGCTGCAGGCTCAGATTTAACTGCTGCAAGCTCAGATTCCACTGTTGCAGGCTCAGATTTCACGGCCTCAGGCTCGATATCCTCTTCCGATTCGTTATTTTCAAGAGGCATCGTTGCATTGTATGCTGCCATTTTTATGGCCTGTTCAAGCTCACGCGCCATTTCGGGATCAGCTGCCTCATTAACAACTGGTTCGATTTCTTCTTTATATTCATCATATCCTTCTTTATCTGATTCTCCTTCAGTTACCCCTGTGAACCAGTCCGGATTCCCAATTTCATCATTGTTACTGTTTATTTTGTCGATATCCGCCTGACTTAAGAAAAATCCGGCAGCATCAATTGAATTATTATCTTTCATTTATTCGGTCTAGCCTTTCAATTAATCTATGATCTTTTTAGTATAACACAACACAGCGAATCTCAACTATATTCTTTGCAGCCTATTCTGTTTATTCGAATTTTGTATTGTCACAATTAAGCGAAATCCGGTCAAATAAGCTCGAATAGCAGTGATTGACCACATCGCAGCACCTGCTTCGCCGCAGTACGGCTGAAATGCGTCCAGATGGCGGCCGGATGCAAGTAATCCCATCTTAGAGCTCTTGATTGCCGGATCACGCTGTTATATGTGATTATATGTGTGTTGAACGCTCCCACCACCTAAGTATTATTCGTCATTTTCTGCGGAGCGATGAGCTCCGTTTTTCTTCGTTTTAATTTATCCTTCAGTATTAAATATTCTTAAGCATCATGCGCCAGATTATCCTGTTGCTTTCCTGCTGTGCTACCATAGCATTTGAACGTAA
>JAFRGH010000104.1 GCA_017433945.1 Mogibacterium sp.
AGTATGGTATCTGCGGTACAGAGACTATGAAGGCTATCAAGAAGTTCGTCGGTGCAGAAGCTGACGGTGTCTGGGGAACACAGACTTCGAAGGCACTGCTGAAATTGCTCGGCGTACCAGAGGACGGCGTTGCAGGCCCTGAGACATTCAAAGCATTCCAGAAGTGGGCTAACAAGGAACTCGGCTTCTAAAGCAATATTCCGAAACTAAAAAACGATTTACAGATCCCCGTGTACATGCGGGGATCTTCATTTTATTTTGCCGGACTTCACAGCCGGCATTTTATATGTGCTTCGACATGTGGTAAAATACCTTGGATATTGTTTAAGATCATACTGACCGGTACGTAAGCAGAGGTGAGCGATATTTCAAGAGTAGTAGTAGGGCTCTCGGGTGGAGTCGACAGCGCAGTAGCTGCATATTTGCTGAAGAAGCAGGGCTATCAGGTGATAGGCGTGACTTTGAGGACGTGGGAGGCCGGAAGCGGTGCTTACAGCCGCTGCTGTGACATCAGCGATGCGCGCGCTGTTGCGATGCAGCTTAAGATTCCGTTTTACAATATAAACTGCCTGCCGGAGTTCAGGGAGCATGTCACTGAGCCTTTCATAGACGCTTATATGAACGGGCTCACGCCGAATCCATGTGTTGCCTGCAACAGATATATCAAATGGGAGAGGATGCTTAGCTTTGCTGATGAGATCAACGCGGAATTCATCGCGACCGGTCACTATGCGCGTATAGTAAAGGCTGAAAACGGCAGATTTACCGTAAAACAGGCGGCTTTTGCTGCCAAGGATCAGACATATATGCTGTATCAGCTGACACAGGATCAGCTGGCACGAACGCTGATGCCGCTGGCAGAGCTTACAAAGGATGAAGTAAGGCGGATAGCCGGGGAAGCAGGCCTTGCCGTCGCAGGGAAGCATGACTCCCAGGAGATATGCTTCGTTGTTGAGGGAGGTTATGCCGAGTATATAGAAGCGCATGTTGACAGAGCACTGCCGCCTCCGGGAAATTTCGTTGATGAGAGCGGCAAAGTCCTTGGACAGCACAAAGGCATAGTGAATTATACTGTCGGCCAGCGTAAGGGCCTTGGACTGGCGCTCGGATACCCGGCCTATGTGAAGCGTATCGACGCCAAAAACAATACTGTTGTGATCGGGGATCTCGATTCAGTGTTTGAAAGCCGCATCCTGTGCAAAGATGTCAGGTTCATGGCCATAGATGATATAAAATATGGTGAAAAACTGAGAGCTTTTGTTAAAATAAGGTATCATCACGCTGCCGCAACGTCTATTCTGGATCGCGTTGACGATAATACAATATCTGCAACATTTGATGAGCCGGTCAAAGCACCGGCGCCCGGTCAGTCCGCGGTCTTTTATGACAGTGAAAACCGTGTCATAGGCGGCGGAATAATACAGCAATATTAGTAAGATGGAGGTTACTATGGATATATACGAAGAGATCGAATTGAGTGGATGCCCATTCTGCGGAGGAGCAGGATTCCTCGATGACGGAAACGGCTGGTGCTGGACTGTAACATGCATGGACTGCGGTTCGCAGACAGGTGAATTCGCTTACAACAGTCCTGAAGAAAGGGAAGTAGCTGCGCGCAGGGCAGCTTATATCTGGAATATAGGAAAAGTTATAAGAAGCGATCTGGGAGAATAGAAAATTCTTTTCTTTATTTATCTCATATCATTGAGATGTTAGATTGTTAATGGTAAAATCAAACCGTAAATGTGCCTAATACGAGGCACACTAACAACGGAGATTAATATGTTGTTTAAGCTGGCGGTCGGAAGATCGCAAGGGATCGAAATGATCCAGGGAGGAATTACTAATGAAAGTAGCTATTAACGGATTTGGACGTATCGGAAGACTCGCATTCAGAAAGATCTATGCTGACAAGGACATCGATGTCGTAGCAATCAACGACCTAACAAGCCCTAAGATGCTTGCACATCTGCTCAAGTA
>JAFRGH010000105.1 GCA_017433945.1 Mogibacterium sp.
AAGTTGGGAAAACTGTTAATTGAGCGGGGAAGTTTGTCACCGAATTTTGTAATCATACCATAGGTATGTACAGAGAACTTGTGTACAGAATTGGAGGTATCGCATGAGATTCGATAAAGTTAATAAAAAGGCCTGGATATCGGTCGGGACGCTGCTGGTTTTTGCGGCGGGGATCGCTTCGCTGGCGATAGCTACGGACAGGCTTGTCAATTCTTTCAGATCGGAAGCGGACCCGGATCACGGGGACTGGAGCATCGACGAGAAAGAATTCGGACTGTAGCACGGAAACGGTCAATTACTGCGGCAGCTTGTCAAGGAATATTGACAGAGATCATGCCGCAATAGCAAATAATATAGTAATACATAGCTCTCATTTGAGCGGGAAGGCGGATCAATGGAAAACAAAGGGACTTATTACATCAGCACACCGATCTACTATCCGAGCGCTAATCTGCACATCGGACACACATATTGCACAGTAATGGCTGACGCCATGGCCAGGTTCAAGAGGCTGCAGGGATATGACGTCATGTTCCTGACAGGCACTGACGAGCATGGACAGAAGATCCAGACAAAGGCGATCGAAAAGGGCGTGACTCCGCAGGAATACGTTGATGAGGTCGTTGCGGGGATCAAGGATCTGTGGGCTACGATGGAGATCTCTTACGATGATTTTATCAGAACTACAGAGCCGAGACATATGACCAGAGTCCAGGAGATCTGGCAGAGGATGTATGACAAGGGTGACATCTATCTCGGAACATATTAGGGACTTTACTGCAAGGAATGCGAAGCGTTCTGGACAGAGTCGCAGCTTGTGGACGGTAACTGCCCTGACTGCGGCAGACCGGTAATGAAAGCAAGCGAAGAAGCTTATTTCTTCAGAATGTCAAAATATGCCGACAAGCTGCTCGAGCTCTTCCGTGAGAACCCTGATTTCCTCGTGCCTGAGTCGAGGCGAAATGAGATGGTTGCCTTCGTAGAGCAGGGCATGGAGGATCTCTGCATTTCGAGAACATCCTTTGATTGGGGAATTCCGGTGCCGAACGATCCTAAGCACGTAATGTATGTATGGGTCGACGCGCTGTCGAACTACGTTACGGCTCTCGGTGGACCTGACGACTGCGACAAATTCAACAAATACTGGCCTTGCGACTGCCATCTGGTCGGCAAGGAGATCGTAAGATTCCACTCGCTGATCTGGCCGGCGATGCTGATGAGCGCCGATCTGCCTCTTCCTAAGCAGGTCAGAGGACACGGCTGGCTGCTCCTCGGAGGAGAAAAGGTATCCAAGTCAAAGGCGGCAAAGGGCGAGGACATCATCGATCCTGTGATCCTGATCGACAGATACGGCATCGACGCGCTCAAATTCTTCCTGCTCAGAGAATACACATTCGGACAGGACGGAAGCTTTACAAACGAGGTTATGCTTAAGAGGATGAATTTTGACCTCGCGAACGATCTCGGCAATCTGCTTTCGAGAACGGTTTCGATGATCGAGAAATACTGCGGCGGCGAGGTGCCGGCTGCGACGACTCGCGATGAGATCGATGACGACCTGATCGAGCTTGCAACAGGCGTTGCTTCAAAGGTCGAGGAGAGGATGAACGAGTTCCAGTTCAACCTGGCGCTCGAAGAGATCTGGACACTGATCCGCAGAGCAAACAAATACATCGACGAAAAGACCCCTTGGATACTCGCAAAGGACGAGTCGAAAAAGGCTGAGCTCGATACAGTAATGAGAAACCTGGCCGAGTCGCTCAGAATAGTCTCGATACTCATCATCCCTTATATGCACACGACATCCGACAGGATGAGAGAGCAGCTCGGACTTGCCGATGTTGAGGGCGTATGGGAAGATGCATTCGAATTCTACAAGATGGACGGCTGCAGGGCTAAGAAGGGCGACCAGCTCTTCCCGAGGATCGACATCGATAAGGAGCTCGAGGCGCTGTATGCACTGAGCGAGGAACTCAAAGCACAGAAATAATCAATGCAGGTCATGGCTGGAGACCGTTTTCCGGGGTATAACCGTGACAGGAATGCAGTAATGATCGCGAAAGGTCACGGTTGGAGACTGTTTTCCGGGATATAACCGTGACAGGAATACAATAATGATCGCGAATGGTCACGGTTGGAGGCTGTTTTTCGGGGTGTAACCGTGACCAGAATACAGAAATACTCGCAAATGGTCACGGTTGAAGGCAGTTTTTCGGGGTATAACCGTTACGCAATCAAAAAATCGGTAACGGTTGTACCCTGATTTCGCTTATAAACCGTTACAGCAGCGGCTTAGGCGGCATAATACCTAATATAAAATACAGAACATAAATAAGAGAACAGAGGAACACAGATGCTGTTTGATGCGCATACGCATTTGAATTTTGAAAAACTAACAGACGAGGAGAGGCGTGCACTGGCTGCAGAAATAGAAGAGTCACAGCTTGTGTATATCATCGATGTTGCGGACTGTGTTTCGTCTGCGAAGCAGGCCCTGCAGGACTCTGATGATTATGACTGGTGCTATGCCGCTGTCGGGATACATCCCGATCACGCCTCGGTCTATACGGATGGAGATATAGAAGAGATACGAAGGCTTGCGGCACACCCTAAAGCGATGGCCATTGGCGAGATCGGTCTGGATTTTTATTATGGAACGGATGACAGGGAGGAGCAGCAGGAGCTTTTTCGTAAGCAGATCAGGCTTGCGAACGAACTCAGGATGCCTATAATGATACATTCGAGAGACGCCAATCAGCTGACTATGGATATACTGATGGAAGAAGGAGCCTTTTCGGAAGAACGCAAAGCATGGTTCCCGGACAGACCAGCGCCGGGAACTATGGCTCCGGGAGCACCCGGCTCAGACATGAAGATACCGGGAGAATATACTGCTGCAGGTGATGAGCCTCTCAGGCTGGTACCTGACGCGAGGGTACAGATGCACTGCTACTCGGGCTCACCGGAAATGGCGGAGGAATATGTTAAGCTCGGAGCGACTATCTCTCTCGGCGGTCCGATCACCTTCAAAAACGGCAAAAAAGCAGCAGAGGCCGCAAGGAGGACACCTATAGAGTTTCTTCTCTCAGAGACCGATGCCCCGTACATGGCGCCCGAACCCCTGCGCGGCAGACCGAACAAGCCATACTACGTTGAGCATGTAGTAAGAAGAATGGCCATGATCAAAGGACTGAGCTATGAGGAGACATCCCGTATCCTTACCGGGAACGGGAAACACTTTTTTGACATCCCGTAAGGGTAATGCAAAAAACAGCATTATTGTAGTTTTACATTAACCTAAGAGAAGAACGTTAATGTAAATTCCGCTATAATAAAATTTTTTTACATGAGCGTACTGCCTGATTGTTAATGTAATAATCTCATAATTGCTGATATTACATTAACGACGGTAATGTAATAATCGTAAAATGGAAGGAATTACATTAATTACCGGCTGTACGGATAATGTGTATTTTGAATTATTCAGGGATTTACATTACCGCTTGATCACTGACTCGAAAAAATGTCTGCTCCCATATGATAACTGAATCGTAATCACCGGGATGACGGGCAGACAAAATCTTTTATATGATATGAAACGAAACAACATAATTGACAAAATAATAGATAACGACCTGATCCCCGAGAATTCGGTCGTCATAATAGGCCTTTCGGGAGGCCCTGATTCGCTATGTCTGCTGCATGCGCTGGACAGGCTCTCGGATTCGTATGATCTGACCCTTGTTCCGGTGCATGTCAATCACAAGCTCAGACCCGAAGCAGATGCGGAGGCTGACAATGTCGCGAGGATCTGCGACAGGATGGGCCTCGAATGCAGCATGTTCGAATCTGACTGCGAGGCCCTGGCAAAAGAGCTGAGGATCTCCACAGAGGAAGCCGGCAGGCAGCTTAGATATGAAATATTCGATGAAATAGCCGAGCAGGTAGAGGACCAGGGCGTTCCTGAAGAAAAGATATATATAGCTCTCGCTCACAACGCGGATGACCAGAGCGAGACCGTCCTGTTCAGGCTGCTGAGAGGCACAACGAATCATGGCCTTTCGGGCATACCTGCGGTCAGGACTTCGGAGGCGGGATACAGCATCGTCAGACCTCTCCTCAACGTCACAAGGGCGGAGATCGAAGAATACATAGAGGAAAACAAGCTCCATCCGAACATTGACAAGTCAAATAACGAGAACGACTACACAAGGAACAGGATCAGGAACGAGCTCATACCTTATCTCGAAAAAAACTACAATCCCAATATAAAAGAAGTGCTGCGCAAATTCGCTGCGCTCTCATTCATGGACGACACGCTGCTTACGGACATCGCCTTCGAGGAATGCGACGGGAGGCTCAACATCGACCACGATAATAATATCGTGATGCTCGACCTGGACGGCATCAAGGATGATCCTCCGGCCATCACCGGCAGGATAGTGAATATAATACTGCAGGTTCTGAGGCTGGAGCAGGATGCGGGATACGAGCTCGTGACAGGGCTGATGTCGCTGATGTACAGCGACAATCCCTCGGCCAGGATGGACCTGCCGCAGGGCTTCATCGCCTACAGGGAATACGATACCCTCATATTCGCCGAAGAGAACGGTGAGCAGATGATAAAGCCGGACGAGAGCCTCAGAATGATCCCGCAGGTGATGATGATAAAGGACTACGATCCGCCCGAAGATACAATATTCGCGGCCTTCGACTTTGACAGCTTCAACAGGGACCACCCCGGCAGAGTCGGAGAGATAAGGCTTCGCACAAGGCGCGAGGGCGACTATCTGCCGATGAAGAGCGGCAGCAAAAAGATCCAGGACCTGCTGGTCGACTCAAAGGTCAAAAAAACGGCCAGAGACAGCATACTGATGGTAGCTATCGACAGCGAGGTGCTGTGGGTGCTGCCGAGCAAATATTTCTCCGGCAGACAGGAGCAGGAGAAGGGCAGATTTTCACCAAAATATCATATTTCTGAGACGACAGAAAGGGTCTTGTTCATTGAAATAGTGGACGATATATGATAAAATTTGTGCTCGGAACACAAAAACAAACTAACAATTTGAAAGGAACTGCGTAAAAGTGAAAAATCTCGGACGTAATATCGGCGTGTATGTGATCGTTTTCATAGCGGTACTCTCGCTCTCGATGGTGGTTCGTAATCTCGGACCTGCTGCAGAATACAAAGAGATCAAATTCTCTCAGTTCGCAAATCATCTGGAGAGCGGTGATTATGAAAAGGTCAATATAACTGACAGACAATTGACGGGAACCAGAAGCAACGGCGATCAGGAGATCACCTACTCGCCTTCGGCTCTTGAGATAAACTGGCTCGAGAGTAATATTCTCTTCCCTATGATAGATGACGGCAAGGTCGAGCTCGAGAGTGACCCTCCGAAGAGCGAGTACACCATTCTCAACATGCTTCCGACCATACTGATGCTGCTGGCCATGGGCTTTCTCTTCTATTTTATGCTCAGCCAGGGCGGCAACAAGCAGGCGTTCCAGTTTGGCAAGAACCGCGCACGGCTTTACAAGACCGACGGCAAGGAGATCACCTTCAAGAACGTTGCAGGCCTCGAAGAGGAAAAGGAAGAGCTGGCGGAAATCGTCGATTTCCTCAAGAATCCTGTCAAATACGACAAGCTCGGCGCGCGCATACCTAAGGGCGTGCTGCTCGTAGGACAGCCGGGAACAGGTAAGACATATATTTCCCGAGCGACAGCCGGCGAGGCCGGTGTGCCGTTTTTTACCATTTCCGGATCTGACTTCGTGGAAATGTTTGTCGGTGTCGGCGCATCGAGAGTAAGGGATCTCTTCAATGAAGCGAAGAGAAATGCTCCGTGCATCGTGTTCATCGACGAGATCGATGCTGTAGGAAGGCGCAGAGGCGCCGGACTCGGCGGCGGAAATGACGAAAGAGAGCAGACTCTTAACCAGCTGCTCGTCGAGATGGACGGCTTCGACGGAAATCTCGGCATTATCATACTCGCCGCGACCAACAGGCCTGACGTACTCGACCCGGCCCTCCTGAGACCGGGAAGATTCGACAGACAGGTCGTCATCGGCATGCCGGATATCAAGGGCAGGGAAGAACTGTTCAGACTGTATACGAAGAACAAGCCTCTTGCAGAGGATGTATCGCCGGAGATCCTCGCGAAGAGGACGCCTGGTTTCTCGCCTGCAGATATTGAGAACCTCATAAACGAGGCGGCTCTCCTGACAGCAAGGAGAAACGGTACAAAGATCAGGATGGACGAGATCGAGGAGGCTACGACAAAGGTCATGGCCGGACCTCAAAAGAAATCCAGAGTCATATCCGACGCGGAAAAGAAACTTACAGCTTACCACGAGGCAGGCCATGCCATCGTGATGAGAGCTCTTCCGGGATCGGACCCTGTGCACCAGATCACTATAATCCCGAGAGGAATGGCCGGCGGTTTCACGATGTGGCTGCCTGAAGAGGACAGATTCTTCGAGACAAGAGGCCATATGATCAACAATATCAAGCATCTGCTCGGCGGACGTGTCGCTGAGGAGCTCAAGCTTGAGGACATTTCTACAGGCGCGAGCAACGACCTTGAGAGAGCGACAGGCATCGCAAGGCAGATGGTCACCAAATACGGGTTCAGCAAGAAACTGGGACCTGTATCATTCAGCTCGAATGACGAGGTGTTCCTCGGACGGGACTTTTCGACCAGGCAGAATATTTCCGAAGAGGTTGCTGCCGAGGTCGACCACGAGATAAGGAACATCCTTGAAGAGTGCTACGGAGAGACCAGGAGGATACTGCGTGAAAACAACGCGGCATTCGAGAGAGTCGCTCAGGCTCTGCTGCTTGTAGAGACCCTTGACGGAGATCAGTTCGAGAGGCTGTTTACGGGAGTCGTCACTCCTGAAGGCATACGTGCCGAGGTCGAGGAGGAGATGCGCATGCTGAAGCGCATGAACGAAAGCGAGGCCAAGGAAAGCGCCCTCATCGATAAGGCTAAGAGACAGGAATTCGAGCAGCAGGTCGAGCGCATGAGCGCTGATGACGAGCATGTCAGGCGCTATGAGTCCGAAGCTGCGTCGAGGCCTCAGGCCAAGGCCGAAACGAAGCCTGAGGATGATGACGAAGGCCTGGTATATGAAAGACCGACCCGCCACAGGGCTGCCGAAAAACAAAAGCCTGTAAAGCCTGCAAAGCTCACAAGAGAGCAAAAAAGGGCTGAAAAGGAAAAAGAAAAGGAAAGACTGAGGGCGGAAAAGGAACTGGAAAGAGAGCGGATAAGAGCTGAAAAGGCTGCCAGAGCTGCCGCAAGGTATGAAAAGCCGGTAAGGCCGGAAGAACCTGAGAATGAGGAACCCGAGGAAGAAGGCGCTGACGAGGCGTTTCAGGCGGAGAATCATCAGGCAGACAGCCAGGCCGGGGAGCATGAAACAGCAGTAAAAGCCGAAGAGCAGCATCCTTCGCATGATGAGGAAGAGCTTCACGAAGATGCAGCCGATGACGAAGATTATGAAGATGCAGCCTATGATGCTTCCGAAGAGGCTGACGAGGCTGAAGAGCATGAACAGCCAAAATACGCTCAGCCTGCAAGGCCTTCTATCTTTGCGGAGCCGATAGCGAACGGGAGGATCAGACCTCTGCCTATCAATCAGCTGTCAAACAATCCGGAGAGCGGAGACCGCGTGATCACAAAGGATCCTGAGGAAGCTCAGGAAGCGGCTCACGAGGCGGCAATAGCACGTCCTGAGCATGCAGCGGACGCCGAAGCCGCAGCTGGAGCAGCAAGCGAAAGCATTTCTGAAGCGGCTGAGCATAATGCGGATGCAGAGCAGCCGGCAGCGCCGGAACCGCAGACTGACGCACAGGCGCCTGAAATGCAGCAGCCGGCAGGCGATGATTTTGAAAAGATCCTTCGTGAGAACATCATAAAGCACGACCAGATGAAAAAGGACAGGGACACGACCGATAATGACTGATGCGAAAGCAGTAACTGCGAAAGCATGATTAAAGAAAAGGCTTTAAGATAAGAAGATTACAGTAAACGATTCTCTAAAACTGGACGCAATTAAGGGATGCAGTGTTCTCTCCTGCCCGGATAAGCTGAACCGCCGCGTCAGGACCGTTTCGGTCATGGACGAGGACGACCTTGTGATGGGCGTAGAGAGGAACGGAGTCAGAGATCAGATGGTGATAACCCATTTCTGGACAAGCAGAAATGATATCGCTTCGCAGATCGATGCTGTAAAAGGACTGGGACAAAAAGAGGTCAG
>JAFRGH010000106.1 GCA_017433945.1 Mogibacterium sp.
GAGATACTCGGAGCGGAGATGACGGCGAACAGGATAATCCCCGGGCTGACCATGGCGCTTGCGATCAAGAGACTGGAGGAAATGTGATATGCTGCTTGCTATAGATGTAGGAAACACCAATGTTGTCCTCGGTGTATATGAAGGGAGCAAACTGATCGAGAGCTGGAGGATGGCAACCGACAACAACAGATCAGCTGACGAGTACGGTACAATCATAGATATGATGATGAAGCACGACGGCATCGATCCGGAAAAGATAGACGAGATAATCGTCTCCTCCGTCGTTCCGTCGCTGCTCTTTACTCTCGAGCACATGTGCCTCAAGTTTTACGACAGGAACCCTATAGTCGTTGAGACCGGTATCAAGACAGGACTCAGGATCAAATATGACGACCCTCGTCAGGTAGGATCTGACCGTATAGTCAATTCGGTGGCTGCCCACCAGAGATACGGCGGACATCTCATCGTCATAGATTTTGGCACGGCTACGACGTTCTGCTGCGTTTCCGCGGAGGGAAGCTTCCTTGGCGGCGCTATCGCTCCGGGCATCAAGACCCAGGCCGCGGCGCTCTTCGAGCATACCGCGAAGCTTCCTAATGTCGATCTTGAGCTGCCCGGAAGGTTCATATGCAAAAATACTTCCGAGAGCATGCAGTCCGGCCTTATCTACGGCCACATGGGCTTTATCGAGCACATGGTCGACGGCATGAAATCCGAAATGAGCGAAGAGCTCGGATGCAGCAAGGAAGAAATAAGGGTCATCGCGACCGGCGGTATGGCTACTATGGTCGAGAGCGGAGTCAGCTGCATAGATATGATAGACAGGCGTCTGACCCTGGACGGTCTGCAGATGATATACGAAAAGAACAAAGGACTCAACAAAAAGAGAGTGCTGCAGGACTGATGCGAGATCGAGCGTGAATGCGCATGGTACGGATCGATAGCTTAGTTCGTGCAGCTGAGTATAAATGATGAAAATAAAAATAGGAAGTGCAGAGCTTGACAGCCCGTGGGTGCTGGCGCCGCTGGCGGGGATAACCGACGCGGTGACGCGGACCCTGTGTGAGGAACAGGGTGCGGCCATGACATACACGGAGATGGTCAGCGCCAAGGGCATGTATTACGGGGACCGCAAGACGCGCGTGCTGACATACATACCTGAGGGAGCAGGCCCTACGGCAATACAGATATTCGGAAGCGAACCTGATATAATCGCTTCTGCTGCGGAGAGTCTTGACGGACTCTCTAATGCTGTACTGGATATAAATATGGGATGCCCGGTGCCTAAGGTCGTAAAAAATGGTGACGGATCGGCTCTGATGCAGGATCCGGACCTGGTTTACGATGTGGTCCGGGCGGCTGCGTCGCATTCGTCCAAGCCGGTTACGGTCAAGATTCGCAAAGGCTTTACCGAGGACTGCATCAACGCTCCTGAGGTGGCAAAGGCCGCCGAAGCCGGGGGCGCGGCAGCGGTAGCCGTGCATGGAAGGACGAGGCCCCAGTATTACAGCGGAGAGGCTGACTGGGACATAATCCGCCGGGTCAGGGAGGCTGTGAATATCACTGTCATCGGAAACGGCGATGTCAGGTCGGCGGACGACGGAATGAGGATGATGCGTGAGACAGGCTGCGATATAGTGATGATAGGAAGAGCGGCTCTCGGCAATCCGTGGATATTCAGAGATCTCTGCAGGGCATATAACGGAGAGGAGGCCCTGCCGCGTCCTGATGACAGCGAGAGGATAGCCATGATGGTCAGACATCTCGAAATGATATGCGGACTTAAGGGCGAGGATACGGGGGTCAGAGAATTCAGAAAATTCGTGGTCTGGTATACCAAGGGCATGAGAGGCGCCGCACGCCTTCGCCGTGAGGTGAATCAGATCGTCAAAGCTAAAGAAATGAAAGAGGTCCTTGAAAGTGGGGAATGGTAGGATGAATGGCCGGAAAATGAAGCTCAGACTGCTCTGCGTTTTTGCCGTCTGCTGCATGGCAGCGGGATTCGCAGGCTGCACGACTTTTGACAGCTTCAGGAACACATTCATAGATAAGAACAAAGAGACCGCGGCGGATCCCGTGATAATGATAGGCGTATACGAACCCCTGACCGGAAAGAACTCGGATAAGGGCAAACAGGAGGTCAAGGGTATAGAGCTTGCCAACAGCATCTACAAAAACGTAGACGGGTACAGGGTAGAGCTGACCAAGGTAGATACTCAGTCCAAGGTGAGCACGGCCAAGACTGTCATACAGGGTCTTATAGAGATGAAGCCTGTCGCTATCATCGGAAGCGCCGGAGAGGCTACATCGCTTGCGGCTGCGGAATACATCAATGATGCGGGCATACCTGCGATAACGCCGTCCGCGACCAATCCGCTGATCACGCAGAGAAACGGATTTTATTTCCGCGCCTGCATGACAGAATCGCAGATGGGCAACGGCCTCGCAGAGTACGCGTGCGGCAAGATAGGATCACGCAAAGTAGGCGTCGTCAGCCTCAAAAATGACAGCAGCACGGCTGCGATACTGGACGGCTTCGATGAGAGGGTAAAAAAGATAGCCGGAAAGAGAAAGAATGCCGTCGCGTATACTGCTGAGATAAATGCGACTGAAGAAGAAATGGATAAAGCCCTGAACGGGATCAAGAAAAAGGGTGTAAATGTCTGCTTTGTCGGAATGGGCACGGAGGCTATGGATGGCTTCTTTACGATGGCTGAGGATAAGGGCCTGACAGGCATCACATATCTGGGAACCAGAAGCTGGGGAAACAGCGATTTTATCGCGATGATGGAAAAGCACCCGCAGATCAGGGTCGTATTTCCTTACGAGTCGGTGCTGTCCGGAAGCAATTCGACATCTGATGCGCAGACAAAGGAAGCTCAGAGATTCCAGATAGAATACAGCAACAGATATGGAAACGAAGATATTCCTACGGATAACGCCGCGCTTGGATACGATTCATATCTTATCCTGATAAATGCGATCCATAACGCGAAATCCGTTGAGGGTAAGGATATACGAGACGCGATGAACGGACTGAAGGAGCTCAAATGCGCGACCGGGATATTTTCATTCGATGACAGAGGCAACGTAGTCCGTTCGGTCAATCTGTCGACGATCAAGGACGGCAAGCCTGTATCCGAATACGTTACAAAGACGGAGACTGAGGCCAAGACTCTCAACGAGATCGAGAACTCTGTCGAAAACGAGGATAATGCCGAAACGTCGGCAGACGGTATAATGCAGTCAGACACGGAGGGCAGATGATGGGATATCTGGAAAGGCTTGATTCATATAAGGATGAGATGATCAAAACTCTCGCGGAGTCAGTCTCTATCCCGAGCGTTGTTTCCGGACCGGTCAGAGCATCTGACGGTGCAGAGCTGCCGATGGGAAGGGCTGTCCATGATGCGCTGCTCCACATGCTTGAATGCGGCAGGTCCATGGGCTTTGAAGCAGTGAATCTCGATAACCTCGCAGGATATATACAGTTCAGCGCAGGATCCGGCCCGAAATCCAGTTTGAGATCTGATTCCAGAGCTGATTCGGAAGCTGATCCTGAAGAGGTCAAAAGATGTGATATAGTCGGACATATAGACGTAGTGCCTGAGGGGACAGGCTGGACCGGAGATCCGTATATCATGGAGATAAAGGACGGCGTAATGTACGGCAGGGGCACTGCAGATGACAAGGGCCCTGTGATTGCGGCGCTGTATGCCATGAAGGCAGTAAAGGAAGAGGGGCCGGCTCTTAAGCACGACGTAAGGCTGGTGCTCGGCATCGATGAGGAGACAGGCTCAGACAGCATCGATCACTATGCTGATAAGTGCGGTCACCCGGACATGGGATTCACGCCGGACGGCATGTTTCCGCTTGTTAACGGTGAGATGGGCATACTCGAATACACTCTGGCTCAAAAGCTGAAGCCGGCTTCGTCAAAGGACGAGCTGAGACTTACAAGGCTCGAAGCCGGAACAGCTGTCAATATAGTCCCGAAGGACTGCAGGGCTGTAATAGCAGGCGATAAACAGTATTTTGACGGACTGATAGCAAAGGTCAGAGAGTATGCCGAAGAGACCGGATACAAAATAAAGGCAAGGAAGCAGGGCAGCTCGCTTTGCATAGAGGCTGCAGGAAAAGCCGCTCACGGAGCGCATCCGGAGACGGGACTAAATGCGCTCAGCATAATGATGGGATTCCTCGGCAGGGTGGATTTTGCATGCAGAGAGCTGAATGATTACATCGATTTTTACAATGAACATATAGGTTTTGATCTTCACGGCGAAAGATTCGGCTGTAAATTTGAAGATGATCCCTCAGGACCATTGATTTTGAACGCGGGAACAGCTAATATTGACGAAGAGCTGGCAGAGGTGTCGATCGGAATAAGATATCCTGTCACATTTACCGAGGAGCAGGTAATCAGCGGCATAGAGCAGGTCCTTGAAGGAACCAGCGTAGGCATAGTAAGCGGATTCACTGAGCCGCCTATCTATATGCCGTCAGACACTCCGATGGTAGAAAAGCTTCTCAGGGCTTATACCGATGAGACCGGCGATCATGAGACCGGTGCTATGGTTGAAGCCGGAGGCACATATGCCAAAATGATACACAATACACTCGCTTTCGGGGGAATGTTCCCGGGCGAAGAGGACACGATGCACCAGGCGGATGAAAAGCTCAGCATAGATTCATTTATGAAAATGGCGCGCATCTATGCAAGAGCGATAGTATCCCTCTGTTGTGAATAGCAGGGTTTGATCCTGCGCTTACAATCAAATCTGTTTCAGGGCGTGGTGAAAGTCCACACCGGTGGTGATCGCTTAAGCGCAAGTCCACGAGCCGATAAGGCCGAACTGGTGAGAATCCAGTACCGACGGTACAGTCCGGATGAAAGAAACAAAACATTACATTATGCTTCAAAATGCTTCAAATGATGCTTTGTAATGAATGGCCTTGATTGATGATCAAGGTCATTATTAATGCCTGACAGATTCCACCAATATTTCATTTCGATAAGGAGGAATATGTTATGAACAAAAGCAGACTTTCTACAGCGATGATAGCAAAGCTCGCAATGATGACGGCAGTATCGGTAGTGCTGCTGATGATAGTGAGGATACCGTTTCCGCCGGCTCCTTTCCTGGTCTATGATCCGGCTGACGTTCCAATCTATATCACGGCATTCGCGTACGGTCCTGCGGCCGGCTTGATAGTAACACTCATAGTCTGCCTGATACAGGCGTTCATGCTCGGAGGCGACGGCCTGTACGGTTTCCTGATGCATTTTGTAGCAACAGGTATAGTGGCTGTCGTGATCGCAGCTATCTACAATCGTTCCAAGACCAGAAAGACAGCCATGATCTCGCTCATCATCGGTGTTATAGTGGCAACACTGGTCATGTGCGTGATGAACATAATCGTGACACCTGCTTATATGGGAGCTCCGAGATCGGCCGTGATCGCGATGATACCTACGGTGATCATTCCGTTCAATCTGCTCAAGGCAGGCATAAACGCTCTTCTTACCTGCGTTCTCTACAAGAGAGTGTCAGGCTTCCTGCACAGGGAGAATGCCGCAACAGTCAAAGACGAATAATGTCAAAGGCGAATAATAATGAAAGCAATACCACATGAAACAATGAATATAGCATCGGAGGCCGAGACCCGTGAGCTCGGCCTCCGGATAGCCGATGCCGCCGAGCCGGGTGATATTATAGCTCTGACAGGAGATCTCGGAACAGGCAAGACCGCGTTGACCAAATACATCGCCGAGGGCCTCGGGATCAAAGAGGAGATAAACAGCCCTACCTTCAACATCGTCAAGGAATACAGGAGCGGCAGGCTGCCTCTCTTTCATTTTGACGTATACAGGCTTGACGGCGGCGATGAGTTCTACGATGCCGGAGCTGAGGACTATCTGAACGGCAAAGGCGTATGCGTCATAGAGTGGGCGGATATCGTGGCGGATGTGCTTCCTGAGGATGCTCTTGTGGTAAATATCAGATACGGAGAAGAGGACGGCGCGCGCATCGTCACACTACTGTAAGATTATGTACGTATTAGCAATTGAAACTACAGGTAAATACGGCACGGCAGCTGTCATACGGGATGACGGCTGTGTTTTTGCGGCTTCCTCGGATACCGAGATGAATCACCTGAGGGATATAATCAGTATCAGCGATGAGGCGATAAAACGTGCCGGGATCGATAAAATGGATCTGACTCATGTGGCCGCATCGAGGGGACCGGGTTCTTTTACCGGAATACGCATCGGCGTGACTACTGCAAGGACTCTCTCTCAGATCCTCGGGATACCTTGCGTCGCTGTTTCATCGCTTGAGGCAATGGCATACCGTGTGCTTGATGCGGCGGCGGATGCGAGCTGTACCTATGTGGTCCCGCTGATCAACGCGAGGAGACATCAGGTCTATGCCGGAATATGGGAGATTGCCCGGGCAGAGAACAGTAATGCCGATGCCTCGGAAAATGATTCGGGAAAAGATCAGAAAAGAGATAATATCAGGGATAATATAAAAAACCGGTATTCGCTTAAGGCCTCCGGCGACGAAAAGCAGTACATGATAGAGGAGCTGTTGGATGAACTGAAAAAAAGGATCTGCAATAAAGACGGCATTGGAAGCAAAGCCGGAACAGGCAGCCCGGCAGCTGTATTCTTCACCGGGGACGGCATAGATGCCTACAGCGACATAATTCATGAAACGCTTGCGGCAGGCATCTTTATTGAGGCTGATGAAAGCATCAGATACCAGCATGCTGAGGACGTAGCAAGGATAGCTATCAAAAAGGCGGCGGCGGGACAGACTCTCTCATATAATGAGCTGCTGCCTGAATACATGAGGCTTGCCGAGGCGGAGCAGAGGCTCAAAGCAGGAACTCTCAGCGAAAAGATAAAAAAAGCCGGCGGATTGACGGGCGTCACGGGTGGCAGTACAGATGATAATACAGCCGACAGCAGGGACAGAGCCACTGAGAAACTGTAATATGAAGATAGAAGTAAGGCGCGCCTGCAGAGAGGACATAGACGGGATCTGCCGCATAGAGTCGGCAACATCGGCATCGCCCTGGAGCCGCGAATCCATTTCTCATGATATAGAGGCGAATCCGAATGCGTATGCCGCCGTGATCACAGCTGATGAGACCGGTGCTGACGCAGCGAAGGCAATACTTGATCCGTATGGATCACAGGTGATAGCCTACGCGGATATGTGGATGATCGCGGGAGAGGCTCAGCTTAACAATATTGCCGTTGACGCATTATACAGGTGCCGCGGATACGGCAGGATGCTTCTCGAGCACATGGCCGATACGGGACGCGAAAACGGATGCTCTGTGATGACGCTCGAAGTACGAAGGGGAAATGCTGCCGCGATATCACTTTACACGAAAGCGGGCTTTGTACAGACAGGAATACGATCACACTACTATACAGATAATGGCGAGGACGCTGTCCTCATGGACAGGATCCTGTAAGTTAACGCAAAAACACTGATTTCGCGAAAAAAGCGTTAACCAGAGAATGAAAGAGATATGAAAAACGGAAAATTCATCACCCTTGGGATCGAGACGAGCTGTGACGAGACCGCTGCAGCTGTCGTAGCGGACGGAAGGGAGATATTAAGCAATATAATCAATTCTCAGATAAGCATACACACCAGATTCGGCGGCGTGGTGCCTGAGATCGCGTCGAGGAGGCATCTTGAAAACATCAACGATGTCATTCAGGCGGCTTTCGACGAGGCCGATGTAAGCATAGAAGAAATAGATCTGGTCGGCGTGACATACGGTCCGGGCCTTGTCGGTGCTCTTCTCATAGGCGTGGCGGCTGCCAAGAGCATTGCTTTTGCCGCGGATAAACCCCTTGTGGGGGTAAATCACATGCACGGGCATATCGCTGCAAATTATCTGGAGCATCATGATCTCGAGCCTCCGTTTATGTCGCTTGTCGTATCCGGCGGACATACGGAAATCGTAAATGTACCTGAATACAACAGCTGTGAGAAGATAGGCGGAACCAGGGATGATGCTGCGGGAGAGGCATTTGACAAGGTGGCCAGGGTCATAGGTCTCGGATATCCGGGAGGACCTAAGGTCGATAAGGCGGCTAAGGAGGGCGACAGGGACGCAATAGCCTTCAAGAGGGTGTGGCTCGAGCAGGGCAGCTACGATTTCAGCTTTTCGGGGCTCAAGACACAGGCTCTCAACTATCTGAACAGCGAGAGACAGGCGGGCCGCGAGATAAGAGTGAATGACGTGGCCGCGAGCTTTCAGGAAGCCATAGTCGAGGTTATTTCTGCTAAGGCTGTAAATGCAGCGCTCGAGTTCGGCCAGGACCGCATAGTCATGGCCGGAGGTGTGGCGTCCAATTCGAGACTGCGCGAACTGATCAGTGAAAAAGCGGCTGAGCACGGTATAGAGGTCCTGAGACCGAGCCCGCTGCTCTGCACGGACAATGGCGCCATGATAGCCGCAGCGGCATATTACGCATACAGAGCCGGCGAAAGATCGGGGTACGATCTTGACGCGGTGCCGGCGCTCGAATTCAATTAAGGAATCTATATACGATACGGATCGATCCGGGAACAGGAGTTGAACACGAATGCTTGTACTGTCGGGCAAGGACATCAGCAAAAGCTACGGGACTGACATCATTACCGAGGATGTCAGTTTTGGCGTGAACAAAGGTGACAGGATAGGCATAGTCGGAGCGAACGGGACCGGCAAGACTACTCTGCTCGGGATCATAGCGGGAGAGACCGAGGCAAGCTCGGGCAGCATTTTTATCAGAAATGACTGTACTCTCGGCTATCTGCGGCAAAAGAATATATTCTTCGCGGGCGGGACGGTAAAGAGCGAAGCGGAGAAGACTTTTGAGCATCTCTTCTCCATGGAAAAGGAGATCGAGAGACTGCAGCTGAGCCTTGCCGACCACGAAAATCCTGATTTTAACAGAGATCTTGCAAGATACACTGCTCTGATGGAGGAATACGAAAAGCAGGGCGGATACACATATAAGAGCGAGCTGTCCGCGGTGCTCCGTCATATGGGATTCAGCGAGACTGATCAGAACAAGCAGATCTCCATGCTTTCAGGCGGAGAACGCACCAGACTGGCGCTTGCGTGCATGCTGCTCAGGAGGCCAGATATACTGATGCTCGATGAGCCGACTAACCATCTCGACCTGAGGATGCTGTCGTGGCTCGAATCATTTCTCAGGTCATATCAGGGGACGCTGCTGGTCGTATCACACGACAGATTTTTTCTTGACAGGATAGCGACGAGAATATTCGACATGAGCGGCGGCACGCTGACAGCCTACGAGGGCAACTATTCTGAATTTCTCGTGAAAAAAGAGCAGCGCCTCGAGATCATGCAGCGCGAATACGAGAAGCAGCAGGCAGAGATAGCCAGGCAGCAGGAAATGATCACGAGGTTCAAGCAGCACGGTACTGAACATCTGGCTAAGAGAGCCAGATCCAGGGAAAAAAGGCTGTCTCATATACAGAGGATAGAAAAGCCGCATCAGGAGCAGACAAAGATGAAGCTGAGCTTCGATCTCAGCTACAAGAGCGGGGGTGAAGTGCTGATAGCTGAGGATCTTGCCAAGAGCTACGGAAGCAGACAGCTGTTCCGCGATGTTAGCCTGAGCGTGCGCAAGGGCGAAAAGGTCTGTATAATAGGCGACAACGGCATAGGCAAGACGACTCTGCTCAGGATACTGATGGGACTCGAGACGCCGGACACGGGCTACCTGAAGACGGGCTATAATGTCGATTTTGGCTATTATGACCAGGGACAGCAGCTTCTCAACGAAAATGAGACGGTCATCGGAGAGATGAAGGATGCTTATCATCTGTATACCGATACGGAAATGCGCTCGCTGCTCGGCAGATTCCTGTTCAAGGGCGACGATGTGTTCAAGATGGTCAGGGATATTGCCGGAGGTGACAAGGCCACGCCTGCGCTGCTCAAGCAGATGCTGTCCGGGGCAAACCCGCTGATACTCGACGAGCCTACGAACCCTCTGGAGATAGAGTCGAAGGAAGTGGTCGAAGAGGCTCTTACTGAATTCGAGGGTACTCTGATCATAGTCTTACACGACAGATACATGCTGACAAGACTGCCTGACAGAATACTTGAACTGACAGAGGACGGCATAGTAGAATACAAAGGCAATTTTGAATACTATCTCGAGAAGAACGAGCAGACAGATGCGGAGAGCGGGCAGAGTCAGTCTGGGTCTGACGCAGTGACAGGCGGATCAGCAAAGACCGGCGGTTCCGGCAGAAATGGCAGCAGGAATGGTTCCGGACGGGGCGGCAAAAGCGAGACGGACAGGACTCTCGAGCTGGTAAGGTCTTCGGAGGCGGACAGACAGGCTAAAAAGAAGCAGGAAGCCGAGGACAGGCGAAGATCACGGAGAAGCGACGATCTCGAGAACAGGATATTCGAGCTCGAATCTGCCATAAGCGAGCTGCAGGAGGAGATCTCGGATCCGGAAAAAGCCCAGGACTTCGAATGGATGCAGCAGCAGGCGACTCAGCTTGCCGAGTACGAGGAGCAGATAGCCGCACTGTATGACGAGTGGATGGAGCTGCAGTAAAGCCTGCGGTGGGATGCTGCGGTAAATGCGTTAATGAGATGCAATAATCAATAATCAGACAGCGATATGCGCAAAATTACGGATAGATTGCGCAAACTTTGTGAAAAACCAAACACAAATGCATTGAAATGCAAATTAGCTGTCTTTATAATATAAGTGTGATTAGAGAAAAGGAGAAAAATTATGGTTTTTGAAAAAGTAAAAGAACTGATCGCAGAGCAGCTTGACGTTGATGCATCGGAAATCACAATGGACACTGATTTTATGAAGGACCTCGAAGCAGATTCACTTGACGCTGTAGAGATCATTCTCGGGGTAGAGGACGAATACGGCATTGAGATCCCTGACGAAGCTGCTGAGAATTTTACCAAGGTCGGCGACATAGTTGAATATGTAGAGGCTAACAAATAGACCTTATTGGCAGACAGCTTTATTTGGCAAACAAGAAAGAGGGGAAAAATGGGTAATAAACCTAAGGTTTCCAATGCTATTATCAGAAGGCTCCCGAGGTACAGGAGATATCTGGGATATCTCCAGACAAAGGGGGTCAAAAAAGTCTCCTCCAACGAACTGAGCGAGATGATAGGGTATACTGCATCTCAGATAAGACAGGATCTTAATACTTTCGGAGAATTCGGCCAGCAGGGTTACGGATACGAAGTAGACAAGCTATATAAGGAAATCAACAGGATCCTGGGTCTGGACAGAGAATACAAGACGGTCGTAGTTGGGGTGGGCAACCTCGGGCAGGCAATAACCAATTATACTTATTATTATAAGATTGGTTTCAACATCATGGGCTTGTTCGATGTCAATCCTAAGATCATAGGCAACTGGATCAATGATGTTGAGGTAATGGACTATAGCAAACTCGAAGATTACGTCAAGAGAGAGCATATAGACATCGGCATCATCTGTGTGAACAGAGAGAATGCTCAGGAGGTAGCGGATCGCCTGATCGAAGGAGGCGTAAAAGGAATATGGAACTTTGCGCCGATCGATCTGGTCGTACCTGCGGGGGTAGCGCTTGAATCAGTGCATCTGTCTGACAGTCTGCATGCGCTGTCATTTATGATCAAGAGCATGGATCAGAGCAGTGACAAAAGCAGGTAGATTCGCAGCAGCATGAGAGCATGACTGTGATCGTATGACTGTAGTAGCGTGATCAGGACAGAAAAAATCCCGCAGCCCGGCTGCGGGATTTTTGGTAAATCAATATTGATTGGCTATTATGCTTCTGCAGGAGCGCCTACAGGGCAGTTAGCTGCACAAGCGCCGCAATCAATGCAAGCACTCTCATCGATAACGTAAGGTGTGCCCTCGCTGATAGCCTCTACAGGGCAGTTACTTGCGCAAACGCCGCAACCAATGCAATCTTCGCTGATCTTATAAGCCATGATTCATCCTCCTTTATAATAAAAATATCTACAGCGCAAGTATAGCATGTAAAACCCGATTTGTAAATAAATGGTGTGGAAATGAAAATTGTATCTTTTACAGGAAAAAGCGGGACGGGAAAAAGCTTCCAGGCTACAAGACTGGCGCAGAGCAGAGGCTTTGACGCTATAATCGACGACGGCCTGCTCATTTACAAAGGACGCATAGTGGCAGGCACTTCGGCAAAAAGATGCGCATCCAAGGCAGCAGCTATGCGTACTGCTCTGTTCAGCTACGATGATCATCGCGAATCCGTCAGGGAAGCCATCGAAAAATATGATCCTGAAGTATTGATGATAATCGGCACTTCGGATAAGATGACAAATATCATCGCGGAGCAGCTGGGCCTGCATGAGCCTGAGGAGCGGATATATATAGAAGACGTAAGCACCGAGGAAGACAGGGCCAAGGCGGCCCATTACCGTAATGTCGAGGGAGAGCACGTCATACCGGCACCGGTCGGACAGCTGAGGCGGGATTTTGCCGGATATTTCATGAACCCGATAAAATATTTCTTCGACATGGCCATGGGCAACGCTGTCGACGACTCGCATCTTAAGGGCGATGAGGACAGTGAACCGAACGACCGGACCGTCGTCAGACCGAGCTTCAGCTATTTTGGCAGCTTTTACATCAGCGAACAGGTCATCAGAGACATCGTGAGGATCGCGGCTGAACAATACAGAGAGTCTCTTGTTGTGATGGACAGGATGAGCAACGGCAGACAGCTGAACATGTCCGTGACCATAGATGTAAGGACGGTCAAGGACGAAAAGGCCGTGGATGAGTGCATAGCGTTCCAGAAGGATGTTTTTGACGCCATAGCCAATATGACATCATTCACAATAGAGAGCGTGAACGTGAGGATACGCGAGACCGTGCGGGATCGTGAGGAGCTGTATTCCAAGAAACTGCATTGATCAGGGATCCTGCCGGAACTGTGAAAAATGAATATGAAAACCGGATATGAACATTGAGATAACTAACATAGCAAATAATATTGATTATAAAATATTCGATCCGACAGGAAACATCACAGCTCTTGTCGAGACAGTCGTGGAAACGGATCAGCAGGCGAAAATCTCCGCGGAAATAATGCGCATGCATCCGGAGGTCGAGCAGGTCGGATTCGTAAGCTTTGATTCAGACGGCAGTGAAGACAGCCGGGACAAGGAGCAAGCAGCCCATGTGCGGCTTCGCATGGCCGGAGGGGAGTTCTGCGGTAACGCGACTATGAGCGCCGCGGCATTCTTCCTGATCCGCCGCGCAGCAGGCGAAAACAATGAGTCAATGGGGACGGTTCTTTTTGACTCATCTGATATATCAGCATCTGATATATCCGGTGCCGGAGAAACAGTGTATGTGAGAGCTTCGGGTGTATCTGAAGCAGTGAGGGTGGAACTCAGGCGTAGGGCAGACGCGGAATATGAAGCTGCTGTCCTGATGCCTCCGGCCCTCAGCATTGAAAATAATCTGATGAAATTAAGCTTTATGGGGCAGCCGGCTTCGGACAGAGGGGCGGCAGGGCAGATGTCAGAGACCCTTGTGCCGATAGTTCACATGCCCGGAATAGATCACATTGTCGTGACACAGGATTCCGCGCTGTATGGACTCAGCTCCCGCAGAGACTCAGCAGCTGATGTGA
>JAFRGH010000107.1 GCA_017433945.1 Mogibacterium sp.
CGCCGCTATCGGTCTCTTTGCCGCCTTGATCAGGCTGTATGCCGTTCCGTTCGAAGGCATCCTGACAGCGACTGTGTCGAGTCCCCCGGTCGTTGCATCCGGAACCATAGCTGATTTTGGAAAAACCATTGTCAGCGGTCCCGGCCAGACCTCGTTTATAAGCCTGAAAACATCATCTCCGAGAGAAACGATCCCTCCTGCCACGAGGAGCTCAAGCTCCTCCGCCTCAGCGATATGGACGATCATCGGATTATCCGACGGCCTGCCCTTTGCTTCGTATACTGATTTTACGGCTTTTTCGTCCAGCGCGTTTGCGCCGAGCCCATAGACCGTCTCAGTCGGAAAAGCCACAAGGCCGCCGTTTCTTATGATTTCACCGGCCTGTTCTATATCTTTGCTGTCAGTGCTGAGTCTCAGTGTTTCTATAGCTTTGATACCGATTCCCTTCTCTAAGCTTTGACCCGAAGCTGTATCAGGCGTGCTGCTGTATCTGTCCTGACCCCGGATCCGGTTCCGGAGTCTGTTTCCACTTCGACAGATTAATATTTTTTTGACATGATAAAAGACGCGTCTGCAGTAATATCACTCTGCCGGCGCGTCTTATTACGTTTATTAATCTTCAAACGCTGATAGTCTTTCAAGACGTTCCCTGATCCTTTGAAAGTTGATGCTGCATTCTCCACCCGATATGCCTATCGGCACGGAATCCTCGAACGTGTATTGGGTCTGCAGCTCATCTGCCTCAAAATAATATACCGTTACAGTCTCTTTTATCGGTTCGATTACCCAGTATTCCCGGACACCGGCTTCACTGTATTTGTTGAGTTTCAGTATACAATCCTTACGGCGGGTCGATGGTGATAATATCTCAACTACCAGATCTGGCGCTCCCTCTATCCTTTTCGGGTTATCGTCGCGTCTGCACATGACGAGCAGATCAGGCTGCACCATAGTGCGATTGTCTCGGTCAAGCCGCACATCGACCGGAGCAAACATCACCTCGCAGGCGTGATCCTGTTCTTCTGCACAGCGTTCGAATTCAAGGTGCAGCGATGCAAGTACCCTCTGATGGATCTTTGCAGGAGCTGTCATATCATATATTACGCCATTTATAAGCTCTACCCGCACATCGTCCGGCAAATCATAATAGTCTTTAAGAGTATACTGTCCCTGACGCGGCCATTTTCCGCTTATGTCAGCTCCGTATTTGCCGATCTTTTCGAGATATCTCTTATATCGCCTCTCGCTGATTTCTTCTATTCTGTCTTCATCATCTGCAATGCTGTTTACAGCGGCATATTCGGCCATTGTTTCCGAAACGACGGGAACAGGACCTATATTCAGATTATAAGGCACCACTTCAAGCACTTTCTCTATTGCCGCAAGCGTTTCGACTCTGGGATTTGCTGTAGCCCCGCTGAATATCTTTTGAACCGTCCCGAGCGGCACACCTGATTTTTGGGAGATGTCTGCATTTGTGTATTCAAGGAGTTTTTTTCTTTTTTTGAGTTCTTCTATAGTCAGCATGACATTACCTCCTCACATTACTCCTGATATTACTCTTAATAGTAATGATTCTGTCTTTGAGCAGCTTCATTTCAGAATACACTCATTACAATGACCATTTTTGAATATCTATTATCCATATTTTACCCTCACTTATCGTTCCATTCAACCGTTTTTGGTTATTTACCTGATAGGACTGTGATCAGGCAAAGAACAGCCGCATTCTTTCGCTGATCCTTTTGAAATCAATGGTCACCAGGCCTTCGGATATGGTCACGGGCACGCGGTCCTCAAAGGTATATGTAACGGGCGCTGCTCCGGTCTCGAAACAGTAGACGATGAGTTCTTCTTTTTTGGGATCTATTATCCAGTATTCTCTGACTCCGGCTGTCCAGTACCTGTTGAGCTTGAGCAGGCGGTCGTATCCGGCTGTGGATGGGGACAGCACCTCAGCAACAAAATCCGGTGCCCCGTAAACCACCCCTCTCTCAAGTTTATCCTTATCGCAGACCACAAGCACATCCGGCTGAAGCATATTCCTTTTGTCCTTATTCAGCTGCACCCCGACAGGAGACATTAAGACCAGACAATGTTTGTTACCCTTATCAACAAAGGAGTTCTCAAAACTGTTATACATCTGTCCGCACAAAAACTGATGCTTTGTCGTTGGCGGAGCCATATCATAGAGACATCCGTCTATGAGTTCCATCCTCATTCCGTCGGGCAGTGCGAACCAGTCATCCACTGTGTATTCACCCTGTCTCTTGCCCGCAAACGCGGTATTGTTGTATCCATAGTATGCAAGCTCCGAGGAATCTCTCACAGAAACAGGCTCATCGATTGAACTGCTGCGCAGCACATCGTTGTAATCTATATCAGAGGGGCGCCCCATTCTGTCATAGTAATCATCCTCATGCTTAAGCTTCAGATCATCGGAGAATGATTCCCCGTACCTGCTCTGCGATTGACCGGAGAATAACGCCTTTTCTATTTTCTTTAATGTTTCATATCGCGGAGCCGATGTCGTACCGCCGAACACCTTTTGTACCGTGCTGAGCGGTACTCCCGAGAGTTCCGCCACCATCTCATTGCTGTAACCGAGTTCCTTCTTACGTTCTTTCAGTTCAGATACCTTCACAGCCGCTTCCTCCCTTCACATAATTCAGTTCCCTCAACCTTATTATAACCACAATTAAGCCGTTTATCAACCGTAAAAGTTCCATTATTCCCCTATCATACCATAATAATTCCATTTTCAAGCACCTCATTTCTCCCTCTTATCAGCAACATAAAAACAACCCTCGCGTGATCATAATCCCGCGAGGGTTCAGCTGTGTTATTGATTCTGAGCCATAGGTCTCATCAGGAAATAAGTTCCATGAGTTCCTCCTTGCTCATCGAGCCGAGGGATCTTGTTTCGCCGCTCAGTACCGCATCTGCCAGTTCCTTTTTGGATTCCTGAAGCTTTACTATCTTTTCCTCTATCGTATCCTTAGCGATCAGCTTAAAGACTGTCACATCCCTTGTCTGTCCGATGCGGTGGGCTCTGTCTGTCGCCTGATCCTGGGCAGCCGTATTCCACCACGGGTCATAGTGGATGACCATATCGGCTCCTGTGAGATTAAGGCCTGTGCCTCCGGCCTTGAGGGATATGAGGAAGACCGGCGTATCGTCTGAATTGAACGCCTTGACCAACCGCATCCTCTCCTCTTTCGATGTAGATCCGGTCAGCTTGTAGTATGATATGTCTCTCTTGCCGAGGTCTTTTTCGAGCAGCCCGAACATCGAAGTAAACTGCGAGAACAGCAGCATTTTGTGACCTCCGTCTGCAGCGCTTTCGACCAGATCGATACACGCTTCTCTTTTGGCTGATTCTCCCTTATAATCTGCAAAAATCAGCGAAGGATCACAGCAGATCTGGCGTATCCTGGTCAGCTCCGCCAGTATCTCTATCTTTCCGGTATTCAGATCTCCTTTTTCCTCGATCAGATTGCTTATGCGTATCGCCTGCGCATCGTACAGCCGCCGCTGCTCGTCATCAAACCTTGCATATCTGATTTCTTCTATCTTATCCGGCAGGTCCTTGAGTACATCCTTTTTCTTACGCCTCAGTATAAACGGAGAAATCATTGCCTTGAGCGCTTCGGTTGCCGCCTCATCCCCATGCTTGCTTATCGGCAGCTCGAAGGTCTTGCGGAACTGCTCGTAGTTATACAGAAATCCCGGCATAAGGTAATCGAATATGCTCCACAGCTCGCTCAGCCGGTTTTCGATCGGAGTTCCTGTCAGCGCATAGCGATGTACTGCATGCACCAGCTTGACTGTCTTTGCCGCAGCCGCTTTTGCGTTTTTGACAAACTGCGCTTCATCGAGTATCTGATGCGAGAACTGCAGCTCCTCATAGAGATCGATATCTCTTTTGAGGAGGTCATACGATGTCACGAGAACATCAAATCTTTCATAATCCGCCAGCAGCTCTCTTCTGACGCTCTTTGTTCCTGCGACCGCCGCGGCCCTGAGACCCGGCGCGAATCGCCCTATCTCCTCTATCCAGTTATACAGAACCGAGCTCGGGCAGACTATCAGCGCGCGCAGCTTCTCTCCCGCCTCCTTATATGCCAGAAGCATCGTGATCGCCTGTATGGTCTTGCCGAGCCCCATGTCATCGGCGAGTATCCCTCCGAAGCCTGCGCTTTCAAGCGTCCTGAGCCATCTGTATCCGTAATCCTGATATGACCTCAGCTCGCCGTTCAGTCCGGCAGGAATTTCGAATTCGGCATCATTTATCGTCTTGAAATCTCTGATAAGGTTCCTGTACCGCCTGTCTCTGGATGCCACTATCTCCTCGTGACCCTCAAGCATCATGTCAAGATAAAGGGCCCTGTAAGCCGGTATCTGCAGCTTGCCCTTGACAAAGTCCCTGACATCCGCTCCGGATTTCTCCAGAATATTCATCAGTGTATCAAGAGACTCATTCTGATCGAGATCGATGAACTCACCGCTTTTGAGCCTGTGGTATTTTTTCTTTTGCTTGTAGCTCTGAAGCAGCAGTGCCAGCTCGTCATACGACATGTCACGGGTGAGTATGTCCAGATTCAGCAGTTCGCTCTCTACGGAAACTCCTATCTGAACGGATGGCGTCTTGCGTATCTTTATGGCTGAAAAATTATCGGTGCTGTGCACCTCGCCGAACCTCATCAGGCGGTCAACGCCGTTTCTCAGCAGATCATATCTGGCGTCGTCCGAGTCCGCAAGAATGAAGGCTTCACGGCTTCTGTCATATTTTTCAAAAATGCTGTCCAGTTCATCATAGACCGGCCTCTCCTGTGCGATATCCCTGTAATCATCCAGCGGAAAATCGTCCTGCATGCCGCGGACTATCGCAGTCTTATCATCATATACAGCTCTGACCTCGCATATGATATCCTCTTCATCTATATCGAGATAAAACGCAAACTCCGCCTCGGCAGGTATAAATTCTATGGCTGACGATTTCTCTGTAATCCTGAAGACCGGATCGTCTCTGAGCTTCGGCAGAATA
>JAFRGH010000108.1 GCA_017433945.1 Mogibacterium sp.
CCATTTTTTAATAAGTGTGGTGGGTGTCGTCAAGTGGGTAAGACCCTGGGGTGTGGCTCCAGTATTCGTGGGTTCTAATCCCACCATCCACCCCAAAATTTTCTTTGATACTGCATCGTCGATGTGGTACAATCATACTGCTGATGGGGTATAGCCAAGCGGTAAGGCAACGGATTCTGATTCCGTCATTCGCAGGTTCGAATCCTGCTACCCTAGCCAAGATACTGTGATGCCGGACATTAGCTCCGGCATTACGGCGACATAGCCAAGTGGTAAGGCACGAGTCTGCAAAACTCTGATTCCCCAGTTCAAATCCGGGTGTCGCCTCCATCTCACCTCGCGGATATGCGGGGTGCTTTTTTTTATCAAAAATCATATTTTTTTCACTTAAGCTGTACTTCCTTGTGATATATTATATTCGTCTTAATGCGGCATAATCTGTTTTGGGCCGCGAATAGCCGCACATGCCCGGCCGCATGCACCGCAGCCTGCAGACGCGGCGGATAACACACAAGGTCCGGGACTTGCCCGCGTTGTCGGGAATCTGCTGCATGTCAATCCCGATCCGCAGCGCTATCCCTGCTATAAGGTCGTTAATTCACAGGGCAGGCTTACAGGCAGATTCGCGTTCGGCGGAATCAATGTTCAAAAGGAAAGACTGGAAAATGACGGAGTCGAGGTCAGCGATGATTATATCGTAGATCTCTCGGTGTATCAGTGGAGAGAATAAGATGATAAAAGGCTCGACCAGAAAGAGGACCTATAGAGCTATATACAGACTGCTCGACAGGGTTTCTCCCGTGCCGTTTGACTGTGGACTAATTTGCGGTGCTGCCTGCTGCATAGCAGCAGAGCAGAATGAAGAGCTCGGCATTTTCCTGCTGCCGGGTGAGGACAAGATACATGAGCGCGACGCGGACTGGCTGAGCTGGGGCAAGCTCAGCACTGACGAATACGAATTTCCGCCGTCGTGGCACGGAGATGTATTTTTCGTAAGATGCAAGACTCCGCCGCACTGTCCGCGCGAGATGAGACCGATACAGTGCAGATCATTTCCGCTCGCGCCGCATCTGACGCCTGATGGCGAGCTGATGCTTATTTACAACGATTCGGACCTGCCATACTGCTGTCCGATGATAGAGGATGAAACGGAGCTCGATCCGGATTTTGTACAGGCTACATATACTGTATGGAAGCATCTGATAAGAGATCCGCTGATTTATGAAATGGTAAAAATGCAATCCGACAACAGAGAGGAGGACGGATAAATGAAAAAAAGAATCTGTCTTATGATGGCAATCATGCTGTTTACTGTGTCTTCTGCATGCATGCTGACCGGCTGCCGCAGCGGCGAAGGGGGAGAGGTGTATGTATACAGCTACGGCGACTATTTTGATCCTGCTGTAGCTGAGCAGTTTGAGAGTGAGACCGGTATACATGTCGTGATAGACTCTTATGACACTGCTGAGGAAATGTATACCGTGATCGAGAACGGAGCGACATCGTATGACTGCATCTGCACCTCTGACTATATGATAGAGAGGATGATAAGCAATGATATGCTGGCGCCGCTCGACTACGCCAATATTCCGAACGCTGAGAACATCGGAGATATTTACATGAAAAAATCCGAGGTCTTCGACCCGGGCAATAAGTATTCTCTGCCGTATCAGCTCGGCGTCGCAGGCATACTTTACAACAAGAGCATGATCGGAGATGAAAAGATAGATTCGTGGGATGATCTCTGGAATAAAAAATACGCTGATCAGATGGTGATGCCTGACAGCGTCAGAGACGCCTTTATGATAGCGCTCAAGAAGCTCGGTTATTCGGAAAACGCCACTGATGAAAAGGAGATCAAGGCGGCTGCTGATGAGCTGATAAAGCAAAAGCCTATGGTTTATAAATATGCCAACGATTCCGCGAGGGATCTGCTGGCTGACGGCTCGGCCGCAGTCGGTGTCGTATGGAACGGCGAGTATATATATACAAAGGATCTTAACGAGGACGTTGAGTTTGTAGTCCCGAAGGAGGGCTCGGAATTCTTTATAGATTCGTGGGTTATCCCGAAGGATGCCAGGAACAAGGAAAATGCCGAAAAGTGGATCGATTATCTGAGTACCGCTGAGGTGGCGGCGCAGAATTTTGACTATCTGTACTACACGACACCTAATGAGGCGGCTAAGGATATTATCGATAAGAAATACCTCGATATGGAGGCGGTGTTCCCTTCGGAGACGACCGTCGACAGATGCGAGTCTCTGAGGATGCTGGATCCTGAGATAACGGATCTGTACAGCAATTACTGGACGGAAATCAAAGCTAACTAAGAGTAATTAAGAGACTGATGTAAAGAATGTTTTACATCATGCCTCGGAGGGCGCGAATAACGAAATGACTGCGCAGACGTAAAGAATACTTTACATCTGCGCATTTTTCGATAATCTGACTGATTCTGACTGATATCAAATGGCGGTAAAATAGTGCAGCAGCCGGAGGAAATGATGTATGAAAATGAATGTGATCACGAATGATACTGTAAAAAGAAAGCGGACCCTTGAACGGGTAGGGCTCATTGTCGGAGGTAATATACTGTTCGCGATAGGGGTCAATATGATCATATCTCCGATGAATCTGTACAGCAGCGGATTCACCGGAATATCCATGCTGCTGAGGCTGTTTCTGGTCGAATTCCTGCATTTCCCTCAGATCCCGGGCGTGGATTACCTCGGCATCATTTACTACATAATCAATGTGCCGCTGTTCATACTTGCATACAGGGTGCTTGGGAAGGAATTCTGCCTAACATCGATGATATCCATAGGCGTTGCGTCTCTTGCGATGGCGCTGGTGCCGGTGGTTAAGGAGCCGATATTCGATGACTACCTTACTGCCTGCCTGGTGGGAGGTCTTGTCTCCGGATCCGGAGCAGGCATCGTGCTCAAGGGAGGCACATCCGGGGGCGGTCAGGATATAATCGGAATGGCCTTATCCAAAACGCATCCGAATTTCAGCGTGTGCAAGATCGCCATAGCTATCAACGCGGTCATTTACGGAATATGCTTCTTCCTCTTCGATATACAGACCGTCGTATATTCGATGATATACGCTGTCGTGAATGCTCTTGCTCTGGATTATCAGCACACTCAGAATATCAATGTTCAGGTGATGATATTCACACGCAAAAAAGAAGAGATCACCGATATTGTGCTGAATGATATACGAAGGGGCATGACCTACTGGAAGGGAGCCGGAGGCTACACCGATGAGGAGACATACGTGCTTGCGGCGATGGTGACAAAATACGAGCTGCCGAGGCTTACGGAGCTTGTCAAGGAAAAAGACCCGAACGCCTTTGTGATGGTCAATGAAGGGACCAAGATATTCGGAAACTTTGAGAAGCGGTTTACAGAATGATTAGGGTCGGGGAATGAATAGAGTCGGCTTAAGAAGCGTCTCTATTGGCTCTCTGAGCTGCAACAGATTGAATACAATCTGTTTGGCGGAGCTGTCTTGAAATTGACTGCAGCGCTAAATATAATATACGCGGGCTGTTTGGAATCTTTTGAGATGAAACGGATGTTCAAAGATATTGTGCAGATATGCAGATTTGATATATATCGTGAAAACGGAGGATCCGTATGGCAACATTCTATAAAGCGATAGCGTTTCTCGGCGGACTGGCCATGTTCCTGTACGGAATGAGGGTCATGGGAGATGGGCTCAAAAGCTCATCGGGCGGTGCGATGCGGACTGCACTTGCCAAAGTCACTAACAAGCCTGTTATGGGTTTTATACTGGGAATGCTGGTTGCCTGTATAATACAGAGCTCAACAGCTACCATCGTGATCACCGTAGGACTGGTCGGAGCGGGATTCCTGACGTTTCACCAGTCTGTCGGCATTGTGCTCGGCGCCAATGTCGGAACGGCTATAACCGCGCAGATCATAAGGCTGATGGATGTAAGCTCGGGAGAGGACAGCCTGCTGTATTTTTTCAAGGCTGACAATCTGGCGCCGATGGCGCTGGTGCTGGGTATAGTCCTGATAATGTTCGTTCGCGGCAGCAAATCAACTAATGCGGGTAATATAGCCTGCGGCTTCGGCATACTTTTCATGGGCCTGATATACATGAGCGATGTCGTATCGGGCTTCGGCGAATCTCTGAGCAGACTGCTTGTCGCGTTTCAGAATAACTATTTCCTCGGATTCCTTGCAGGTGTACTGGTCACGGGTGTCGTGCAGAGTTCGTCAGCCGTCGTCGGAATCATACAGTCCATCGCAAGCTCGATCGGTGTGACGTTCAGCGCTGTGTTTGCCGTTATCATAGGAGTAAACATAGGCGACTGCATTACGACATATCTGGTAAGCCGCATAGGAGCCAAGCCTAATCAGAGGAGAACGGCTGTCGTACACATAGTCTATAATGTTTTTGCCGCTCTGCTCTGTTTCATGCTTGTATTTATCGGAAGGATGAGCGGCATACTCAGCGATGAGATATGGAACTCGACTCTCAATTCGGGAGGGGTCGCCAATATTCACGGCTTTTTCAGACTCGTTCCGGCTGTTGTATTGCTTCCGCTGACCGGGCTGTTTGAAAAGATCACATGCGCTGTTGTTAAGGATGAGCCTGTCGATGCAGAGGATAAAAAGGCTATCGCTGCGCTCGATGCTCTCGACGATAGACTGCTTGTATCACCGGCAATAGCTCTCGATCAGGTTGACCGTGTCGTAAAGGAAATGAGCGAGATCGCTGTTCACAACTACGATGCCTGCGTAAGGCAGATCTATGAATACGATCCGAAGAGAGATCAGCGCATACAGGAGCGGGAGAATCTGCTTGACAGCATGACGGATGCGGCGAACAAATATATCGTTTCATTGTCGCAACATGTCACAAGCGACAGGGATACCCGCATGCAGAACGCTCTTCTCAAGGCTCTGATATGCTATGAGAGGATAGGCGATCTGGCTGTCAACATAGCCGAGGAGGTATCGGAGCTCAATGCAGCGAACAAGCAGTTCTCGGCAAACGCGATGGCCGAGCTCAGGATAGCCTTCGACGCTGTATATGAGATACTCGATATAACTGCAAGAGCTTATCAGACAAAGGATGCTGAACTTGCATCCAGGGTGGAGCCTCTCGAGGAGGTTATAGACGATCTGATCGAGGATATGAATGCGAGACACGTATACAGGATGGTAAATCAGCTCTGCGATGCGGTAAACGGGATCTACTATCAGGCCATTCTGACCAATATCGAGCATATTTCGGATAAATGCAGCGACCTTGCGGTCTATATCATTGAGGGATCAGATAGCAACAGTGATATATTCGGTAAGGAGCATTCGTATGTTCATGAGCTGCATCATTCCAACAATGAGGCTTATCTGCAGCAGTACAATGAGGATCATGACAGATATTTCGACGCGCTGAACGCTATTTCCGTTACGGACAGGCTCGAAGGAGAAAAGACGGCTGACAACGGTGAGAATACCTTGACCGGCAGAGGCAGGCGAAAGAAGCAGAAGCATTCACAGTTATAGCGAAAAAACGTAAACGCGTACCGGCAGATCAGACGGCGCTGCGATCAGTCTGTTTGAAAATCGCGATGCGCCGTTTTTTATGTGCCGGAATACATCGTTTGACGGATAAGTTGACGCCCGGCGGATCCATAAAGATATTGACTTATTCCTACCGCGATGGTAGGATTTACAGGGTCAAAAAGACAAAAAGGAGGTGTACAGAACTATGATGGTGTCAACCAAGGGCAGATATGCTCTGACAGTAATGGTAGATCTGGCAAGAAACTCCGGCGACGGCTATGTATCTCTGGCGGATATAGCCGAGAGAGAAAACCTGTCGATGAAGTATCTTGAAAGTATCATTTCGATGCTGATCAAGGGAGGAATTCTTCAGAGCCTAAGGGGCAAGAACGGCGGATACCGTCTTGCGCGGGATCCGGCTGATTACAGTATAAATGAGATACTGCTGCTGACCGAGGGGACGCGTGCGCCTGTAAACTGCATTATGCAGGACGGAGTGCAGTGCGAAAAGGCTGCTACCTGCAGTACGCTGCCGCTGTGGGCGGGTCTTGACAGGGTCATTGATGCGTATCTGAGCAGGATAACGCTCGAGGACATTATCACGGGCAACCGTAAAAAGATGCTTGGCGAATACTGCAGCAGCTGCGAGTCGGAAGCCGCAGAATAAAAGTAAGAGCACGCTGTCATTTTTCCGCGGAACAGTCTGCGGAAACGATCAGCAATCAAAAATATGCAGATAATTA
>JAFRGH010000109.1 GCA_017433945.1 Mogibacterium sp.
CAGGGAGAATTATATGTTTGGAAAGAAAACAGCTGTTATTTATTTTTCGCATACCGGAGTTACAAAGACTCTGGTCGAAAAGTTCCCTCTTGAGGATGGCGACTGCACGATCGAGCTCATCCCGTCTGTTCCTTACCCTAAATCGTATTTTAAAACTCTTGCCAGAGCCAAGGCGGAGATAGAGGGCAATGTTTCCGTGGATCTCGATAATCCGAAGCATAATTTCAGAGATTACGACAGGATACTTGTAGGTTTTCCTATCTGGTTCTGGACATGCCCGAAAGCTATACCGTCATATCTCAGTGAAAACAATCTGAAGGGAAAGACGATATACCCGTTCTGCACCAGCGGAGGCATACAGATAGGTGAGGCAGAGTCCGAGATCAGGCGCAACGCCGAGGGTGCTACGATAAAAAAAGGAAAGAGATTTAAAAAGTATTCCGAAGAAGCCCTCGAGGAATGGCTCGATCAGCAGTGAGGTAGTTGGCAGATGAAAAAGGAAATCGCAGAGCTTAGAAAGCTTATGTCTGAGGAAGGCATGGATGTATACTATGTGCCTTCCGGCGATCCGCACGGATCGGAGTATGTGAATGATCATTATAAAAGCTGCGAGTTTTTAAGCGGGCTGCTTGCGGAGAATGAGGAACTCATAGTCACAGCTGATAAAGCATATATATGGACAGACAGCAGGTTCTTCCTGCAGGCTGAGAGGGAACTGGCCGGCAGCGGCATCGAGCTGATGAAAATGGCTGAGGAAGGTGTTCCGACCGTCATAGAGTTCCTGAAGGATATGATAGCCGAATTCGGAAGGGTGAATGAGAGCGGAACCTTTACTGTAGGCTTTGACGGCAGCACTATGCAGGCGTCAAAGGGTATCGAGCTCGAAAAGGAGCTTCCGGATCTGCTGTCATCAGCCGAGTGCTCTGAAAACGGCGGAGATATACGCGGCAGGGTCAGACTGCTTTATTCCGAAGACCTTGCGGACAGGATATGGCATGACAGACCGGAGATCAGGCCTTCGGATATCTGGGAGTTTCCGATCTCATCGGCAGGCATGTCAGCTGCCGATAAGATCGATATGATACGCGGTAAAATGGAGGATAAGGCGGCTGACCATCTGCTTGTATCTGATCTGACCGAGACTGCGTGGCTCCTCAATCTGCGTGCCTCAGACATTCTGTATACTCCGGTGTTCTTTTCGTACATACTGCTCGGCAAGGATGATACGAGGCTTTATGTTATGGATGGAGCTCTCGATAAGCTCAGGGAAAGCTGCGGGACGCCGAACGGGCTGCCGGAAAGTCTGGATTTTGTCACTGTCCGTCCATATGACGAGATATACAGTGATATTGCTTCGATCTCTGCCGGAGAGAGGATCTGGATGGATCCCGCATCGATCAGCTTTTCACTGTGGAAAAGCGTTCCGGACAGGAACATGATCATAAGTGAGGCTTCACCTGTCGCTCTGGCCAAATCGGTAAAGAATGAGACGGAGATCAGATGCACAAGGAATGCACACATAAAGGACGGAGCTGCTGTTACGCGGTTCATCAAGTGGATAAAAGACGCTGCCGCAGATGAAACGCAGACTGAGATAAGCGCCGCGGATCATCTCGAGGCAAGGCGCCGCGAAATGGAAGGTTGCTTTGACCTTTCATTTGAGACTATTTCGGGCTACGGCCCGAACGGAGCTATAGTTCACTATGCTCCTTCAGCTGAGACTGACCTTGAGATAAGGCCGGAGGGATTTTTGCTGGTCGACTCGGGCGGTCAGTATATTGACGGAACGACGGATATCACCCGCACTATCGCGGTCGGACCGCTAACGCAGCAGATGAAGGATCACTATACCTATGTGCTCAAAGGACACATCGCTGTTGCGAGGTATGTGATAACGCCGGAAACACTGCACAAGCAGCTGGATGACGCGTCAAGAGAGGCTCTGCGGGCCGCAGGACTGGATTTTGGCCACGGAGTCAGCCATGGAGTCGGTCATGTTCTCGCTGTTCATGAAGGTCCTGCAGGAATACGCCGCAAGGAGGAGCCTTGCGGACTTGTTCCGGGAATGATAATTACCGACGAGCCGGGAGTCTATATCGCCGGAGAGTACGGTATCAGAATAGAGAATGAGCTGCTTATGACGGATGGAGCCGCTAAGGGATATCCGGAGGGCAGCGTAGTCAGTGAGACTATTACATGCGTTCCTTATGAAAGAGAAGCGATCAATAAGGAACTGCTTACACAGGATGAGATCGCGTGGATAGATAATTATCATGCCTGGGTGAGGGAGCAGCTGCTGCCTTATATGGATGAGGAAATGAGTTCATTTGTGGAGGATCAGACACGGCCTCTGTGATGAAGCGGATTGAGATATCCATGATGTTATCGCAGGCTGTTTTGGATGAGGATATAAATGGAAAGCGCAAGATGCAAGGCATTTCTTAAATCTGTGGAGCTCGGCAGCTTCAGAGCTGCTGCGGAGGAGCTGGGTTATACGCCGCCGGCGGTCAGCCAGCTTGTTGCCGCGCTCGAAAAAGAGCTGGGAGTGAGTCTGCTGACAAGGTCAAAGAAGGGGGTGACTGTCACCTCTGAAGGCAGCAGATTCGTGCCTCTGGTCAGGTCATATATAGCAAGAGAAACAGATATATATCAGCTGGCAGCCGAGCTGAGAGGAATGTCAGTCGGTGATCTTTCAATTGCCGCATATCCGAGCGTTGCCACTACATGGCTGCCTGAGATCGTGCGAAGGTTCCAGCAGCGTTATCCCGGCGTTCATATAAGCATCATGGAGGGCGTCAGACCTGAGATATTCCATCATCTTGATATGCATGACGCAGATATGGGATTTATGGCATATGCCGAGCCTATGGAATATGAGTGGATACCTCTGGCCGAAGAGAAGATGATCGCTGTCGTGCCTGACGACCATCCGCTTGCCGGTGCGGGCAGCTATCCGATGAGCGAATGTGAAAATGATGACTTTATCATGACTTCATGGGGCCAGGACAGGGAGATCATGGAATTATTCAAACGAAACAATGTAAATCCAAACATCAAATACACGACCTATGATACCCCTGCGGCGCTGGCCATGGTCAGGATGGGCCTTGGCGTCAGCCTGGTAAATGAGCTGAGCGCGCAGTACTGGAACGATCACCTTGTCAAGCTTCCGCTCGACCCGCCTGAGACCGTAACTTTTGGCATTGTGCTCACCTCGGAGGAGCATATGACGAGGGCGGCGAGAAAGTTCCTGAGCTATGCCGTAAAATACATTTCGGAGGAAGGACAGAAATGATAAGCAAAAGCACCCTCAAATCAGGGTGCTTTTGAATTGGTGACACTGTATTTGATATAGCTTCTGATCACTTACGAATTATTTGTCCAAAACGTTCTCTGCTGTGAATTCAGCGCCAATGTACATTGCCATTGCTGCTCCTAAAATGATACTGGTAATCATGACTGTACCTCCTTCTTATCATCAGCCTGACGCCTGTCTCTTATCGTCAGGCGTTTCTCTTTTCTTCTTGTCTGTATTATAGCGCTCAATTGGTATAAAGTAAAACTATATATTGTTTTCGATATGATAAGTAAAACTTTACAAATTAAGTCAGACTTAATATTCTCTTAAGCATAATGTAATGCACTGCGAGTGTCGCGGTCTGCAGTCTGTCCATGGCCGAGCTGAATTCTGGTGTGGCTCTGCGTCTGTAGTCTGATGTTATGAAAACAAGTAATGCGAAGCAGGCCTTGCTGTGGTATAATAACTTGGTTATTTTGAAGAGAGTTAAGAAAGGATCACACATTGTTCAGAGAACTGCATGGAGACCCTGTAAAAAAGGAAATAGAGGATTATATTATCAGATCCGTTAAAAACTATGTCGACCGCGGCATAGTTCCGAAGCTCGCTGTGATAAGAGCCGGAGATGACAGCGGCCAGGTCTACTATGAGAATGCCATACTGAGACAGAGCAAGGCATACGGCATAGAGACGCAGGCCATCAATTTTACGAGTAATATCAGTCAGGCGCTGATCGATGTCACACTGCAGGCCGTCAACGAGGATGAAGGCGTGCATGGCATCATCATGCTGAGACCTTTTCCGGAGCATATAGATGAAGAAAAGCTTCGCACCATGCTTAAGCCTACAAAGGATGTCGATGCCATAACAGATATTTCGATAGCCGAGCTGTTCGCCGGCAAGGAGGATGCTTTTTACGCATGCACTGCAGAGGCCTGCATGGAGGTCATGCATCACCACGGGATAAGCGCGTCAGGCAAAAAGGTAACTATTGTAGGCAGGAGCCTGACTGTGGGCAAACCGCTTGCGATAATGATGCTCAACGATAATGCGACTATTACTGTGTGCCATTCAAGGACGCCGATGGAGGATCAGATAGCCGCATGCAAAAATGCGGATATCGTGGTGCTGGCAACAGGCAGGACCCAGGGCTACGGCACTGAATTCTTCAGGGACGGTCAAATCGTACTTGACGTCGGAACAGGAACGGGAAGAGACGGCAAGATGCACGGCGACCTCGATATTGAAGAGATAAAGGAGACAGGAACGATCACAGATCTGACATACACACCTGTCCCGGGAGGAATAGGCAGAGTCACTACCGCGATACTGCTTCGAAATATAATCAAGGCTGCGGAAAAAGAATCATAGGATGACGCAGCGTCAGGGAGAATACGACAAAATGTCTTTCAGATACTAGTACGCGGACCGGGTCCGCGAGATCGTCATGAACTGAGCGCCTGGCCGGGGCGGCGTCCCTTCCTTTCCGGGACCGTCCCGTCGAAAAAAGAAGACAAAAAGCTCCGAAAGCCTTTCACGGCCTACGGAGCTTTTTTCCGCCGTCGGTCCCGGTC
>JAFRGH010000110.1 GCA_017433945.1 Mogibacterium sp.
GCCGGAGACAGTATGCTCTGAGGGATCTTTATCATTATTTGCCGATCCTTATACTATTAAAAATTGCATATATTCGTGGCATTTATTCGTGCCCCGGAATAATTGCGGCTTTACTGTTTTTGATTAGTCTTCTGCTTCGATAATCTCTATTAATCTGTCTATCAGCCTGTCTTCAGGGACTTTTTCAATTATCTGTCCGTGAGAGAATACGAGGCCCTCGCCGTGACCTCCCGCGATGCCGTAATCCGCCTCGCGGCTCTCTCCCGGGCCGTTTACAGCGCAGCCCATGACAGCTATCTTAAGAGCTTTTTTGCCCTGCTGCTTCCTGCGGATCGCTATTGGCTCCAGCCTTTCCTCGGCTTCATTCGCAAGCCCTATCAGATCTATCTCTGTCCTGCCGCAGGTCGGGCATGATACGACGTCGATACTCTTTTCCCTGAGTCCGACTGTTTCAAGTATCCTGCGGGCAAGCTGGACCTCCTTAACAGGATCAGCCGTAAGCGACACTCTCATCGTATCGCCTATCCCGGCAAGAAGCAGCGATCCGATTCCGACCGCTGATTTGAGCTCGCCGTTTCTCGGAGTTCCGGATTCAGTGATTCCAATATGAATAGGCACATCGACCATGTCCCTCAGCATCATATGAGCATCGTAATTCATCCTGACATTTGATGACTTGATCGATACTCCCAGCTGATCATATCCGAGATCCTCGATGAGATGCACCATGTTTGCTCCGCTCTCCGAGAGAGCTCCCGCGGTCACGCCGCCGTATTTCTGCAGCAGATCCTTTTCGAGAGAACCCGAATTGACACCTACACGAATAGGGATATCTCTCTCCTTAGCCTTGTCAACAACAGCCTTTACTCTGTCAAGGCTGCCTATATTGCCCGGATTTATCCTTATCTTGTCAGCGCCGTTTTCGATAGCAGCGATCGCCAGCCTGTAGTCAAAATGAATATCGGCCACAAGCGGCACCTTGACCAGCTTCTTAGCCCTTCCCAGAGATTCAGCCGCCTCCAAATCCGGTATCGCGCATCTGACGATCTGGCATCCGGCATCAGCAAGCTCATTTATCTGTCTGACAAGAGCATCAGTATCTCTCGTGTCGACATTTGTCATTGATTGTATCGAAACAGGCGCACCGCCTCCTATAGCGACATCCCCGCAGTGAATTTGTAAAGACATTTCTGCTCCTTCAAAAAATAATATAATAATACATTTTCAAATGATTGGTAACGCCGGATTACAGATATTCCGATTATTACGTTACCTTCTTATATCACTGTTAACGCAAATTATTTGATTTCAAGTATTTTGCGTTAACTTTCTGAACTGTAGTTAACGCAGATTCATTGATTTTACGGTTTTTACGTTAACTTTCCGAATTGTTGTTAACGCAAATTCCTTAATTTTCAGATTTTGCGTTGACGATCTTTCCCTTTAGTTATTTGATAAGGTTGCTTATGTCGTTGAATGTGATAAACACCACAAAAGCCAGCAGCAGCCCCATTCCCACAATAGTCGCCTTGAGCTCCATATCATCAGTTACCCGTCCTCCGGTCAGGATCTTGAGCACTATGAAAAAGAGCTTGCCTCCGTCCAGTCCCGGTATCGGCAATATGTTGAAAAAAGCCAGATTCAGACTTACCATGGCGAGCAGCAGCAGATACGATGTAAAGCCGTATGACCTCGTGGTATCCACAACTTTTACAAGCCCGACCGGTCCGGCTACATCATCCTTGTTGAAGCCCCCTGTAAACATTTTCTTAAAAGCGCCTATCATGAGCTTGTTGAGGTTCCATGTTGACTGTATACCGGCAGGAACGCAGTATATAGGATTCCGTGTCACCTGAGGCGTTATGCCTATCATATATCTGTTCTCATCCGTGTTGAGCTCAGGCGTCAGGAAAACAGTCTGCTTCTTCGAATCTCTGACATATTCGATCTCCATTTTGTCGCCCTTATGATAAGAGCTTATGGAAGCGGTGATATCATTCCAGCTGCTTATCCTGGTTCCGTCTATCGTAACGATCTTATCGCCTGCTTCAAGCCCTGCCTCGGCAGCCGGCGAATCCTTGACCACAGAAGCAAGCTTTGTGGACGCCATTCCGCTTACCTCAAGGACGATCGTCATCATCAGGACAGCGATGATCACGTTCATGGTCACGCCTGCAAGCAGTATTGCCGTCTTTTGCAGATTTGTCTTGCTGCTGTAGGAGCGCGGATCGCTGCTCGCTTCCTCTTCGCCCTCCATCGCGCAGAATCCTCCAAGCGGCAGCAGGCGAACCGAATACTGGGTCTCGCCTCTCTGTCTCTTGAAGAGCAGCGGACCCATTCCTACCGAAAACTCGTTTACCTTTACATCACACAGCTTCGCCACGATAAGATGGCCCCACTCGTGCGGAATCACCATGATCAGCAGCATCAGAATATATAATAAAGCAGTTACCAATATTTTTCCTCCTCTTATGCCCTCAGTAATTCGCCCACCCTTGCTCTTGTTTCGTGGTCGATAGCGAGTATATCTTCCACGCTTGCAGGAGCTTTGAAATCGGCTTCATCCATCACACGTTCTATGGTCTCCGGGATATCGAGAAATCCGATTCGGCCTGCGAGGAACATCGCGACAAGCTCCTCGTTCGCGCCGTTCATGACTACAGGCGCAGCACCGCCCTCGGCGAGCGCTCTGTAAGCCATATCGATGCACCTGAAGACCCTGCGGTCCGGCTTTTCGAAATGAAGATCCGAGCCTGCGGTAAAGAAATCAAGCGCTCCGTCAGATCCTCTTCCTTCATCGCCTGTAAAGCCGCTGAGCAGCTCCAGCCTGTCAGGATAATTGAGAGCCAGCCCTATCGGTATCTTCATATCCGGCAGTCCCATCTGAGCGATGACCGATCCGTCCATAAATTCCACCATCGAATGAACAATGCTCTCGGGATGGACATGAATATCAATCTGTTCAGCAGGCACATCAAAGAGCCACCTCGCTTCGATATCCTCAAGCCGCTTATTCATCATGGTTGCGGAATCGATGGTTATCTTGCTGCCCATGCTCCATTTCGGATGATTGAGAGCCTGTTCTATGGTAACATCCCTTAGAGATTCCAGGCTCCTCCCGCGAAAAGGTCCGCCGGATGCGGTCAGCAGAATTCGCCTTACAGGCCTGTGAACCGAAGCCGATGCCGCAGCCGAAACCGGATACGGAGCCGCAGCCGGATCAGTATCTCTGTACGCTCTGCCGCAGGCACTTCCTCCATTGCCCTCAAGACACTGAAAAATAGCGCTGTGCTCGCTGTCAACAGGCAGCAGCTTAACACCCTTTTCACGGCATAGCTCAGTGACAAGCGCGCCGCCCGCAACAAGAGTCTCCTTGTTTGCAAGCGCGATGTCCCTGCCGCATGAAACAGCGGTGTAGGTCGGAGCCAGACCGCTTATTCCCATAAGCGAGTTCAGCACAATATCGCAGTCCATCTTAGCGATATCAATAAGGCCGGCCTCGCCGTAAAATACCTCTATATCAGGGAACTCTGTGTGTACTCTTATCGCGTCCTCGGGACTTCCGACCGAAACAGCCTCAGGCCTGAATTCCATTATCTGTTCAATAAGCCTGTCGACCCTGCTCCTGCAGCTTAGCCCTACAGCCCTGAATCTGTCCTTATTATTCCTGATTATCTCAAGAGCCTGGGTACCGATGGAACCCGTGCTCCCCATTATCAATACATTTTTCATATTGCCAGTATCTTAGTCAATGCGCAGATAGCGTAGTAAACGACCGGTGCCACAAATATAACGCTGTCGAATCTGTCCATGATCCCTCCGTGCCCCGGTATGAGATTTCCGTAATCCTTGATGCCCATCTTGCGTTTAAACGCGGAAGCCGTAAGGTCTCCGGCCATACCCGCGGCGCCGCCGACCAGACCGAGCACGAGGCAGACAAGGGCCATGTCCCTCATGAATATACATCCGAAGAGCCATGAGAAAAGCGAGCTTCCGGCAAGGCCTCCGACAGCACCCTCGATAGTCTTCTTAGGGCTGAGGTTAGGCGCCATTTTATGTTTGCCGAGAAAATATCCTGTGAAATACGCGAAAATATCCGAGCCGAATGCCGCTATAACAACTATCCAGATAAACTCCTTATAGCCCGTCATATCGATCAGAACGATGTGATAGGTGAAAAAGGGAATATATACAAGCGCTGTCAGCGTAGCCGCCGAGGCAGAAGGTCCTCTTTCGTGTATCGTCCAGCCGTATATGAGACTGACCGCGACCGCGATGAACACCCAGACAGCCATAAGCATCATGTTTCTGTAAAAATCAGGTACAGCATCTCCGCCGAATGCCTGGCGTCCGAATATTCCGCCGGATATAAAGCATGTCACAAAGAGCAGCACCGTCATAACATAACAGACAGGCGCGGACGGATGCACGTCAAGGCTGTTCCATCCCCTGCAGAATTCGTGCACACCCATAAGAGCGATCACAAGAGCAGCCACCCACAGCGCGATGCCGCCAAAGTAAAGTACCAGAAGCAGCGGCACCATGATCAGTCCTGATATAATTCTTGTTTTCATTATCCAAACTCCTTAGTAAACGGTAATTAATTATCGTTATTTGCGGTCAATTATCGTTACCTGCTTTTCGTTTTTTCGTTCAACCAGGAGCAAAGCTCCAACAAGCTCGCTTGATTGGAGCGAGCGACGCCGACAACAGACACCGGGAGCTTCAGCTCCTGAGGGCGTCAGTGGGGGATTTAGACCGATGTCAGGACTCCGTCACTTCGTGACACCTCACATCAAGTCCACCACTGACGTTCGAAGATGGAACCCGCCGCC
>JAFRGH010000013.1 GCA_017433945.1 Mogibacterium sp.
CAGCATAATAAGCTGCCGCGAACGGAGTTGTTATGACATATATGAAGATAGTAATTGGCATCATACTGATAATAGCTGCTTTTGGTACAGCTTATTTTGGTGTGCGGGGAATCAGGTCTTCTTTAGCACAATAAGAGGCACTTGAAGCAGAGTACAGCGAAAAAACCGCACAGCTTGACAGGGCAGAAGGAATACTGGAAAAGCTTGAATCAGGCAAAGAGGATCACCTTGATTATGTGGATAAGGCCGTTGACGGCGAAAAGAAACTGACAGACGGGGAGGATGCGCTTGCGGACGGCGAAGCGGAATACGCGGAAGCCGCATCCAGGCTTGCTGAGGCAAAAAAAGGTCTGGCAGGACTCGGTGATATCATCAGGGCTCTCAGAACTGTAAAAAAGGGCTACGACAAACAGTGGCATCCGGGCTTTGCAAAAAAAGTATCGGACGAGGAGCTGGCGCAGCTCATGGCAGGCGAAAAAATCAAAAAACAGCCGGGGCTGGCCCAGTCGAGAGGGATGATCGTCAGTACTCTCAGCTCCGGGGACGGGGCAAGGATGATCGAGATGGCGGAATCGCTGTCGGGAATGAAGCAGCTGACAGAGAATGCTGACGGGGACGCGTCCTACCGGAAGTTTGATAAAGCACTTAAGAGGATCATAAAGGCTGTGAAAAAAGCCGATAAATCACTTGAAAAGCTCAATAAGGCAGCTGAAATGTTCAAAAATGACGAGGCTGACGCAGATGCAAAGAACGATCAGGAAATGACAGCGCTTATCGAGGCCCTTACGGGAAAGGATATCAGCAATGTAACAGCCGCCGATATAAAGAACGCGGTCAGCGATGCAGGAAAAAGCCTGGATACCGTCAAAAAGACCCTGCAGGCGTGGCGCAAGGGCTATAGGCTGCTCAAAAAAGGCAGGGACGGACTCGCGGACCGGAAAAAGGGAATACCGTTCGCGTTCCGCCAGATGCTGAAAAACAGCAGCGTGCGCTCATCGCTCGACAAAAAAACCATTTCCGTAATGAAAAAGTACAGCGGGAACAGGCTGGCATCAGACGATATGGATGAGTTCGACAGGGATATGAAGACAGTATCACGAACACTGGGAAAGCTGATCAAAAAACTGAGCGCGGTGAAAAGCAGCGGACAAAAGGAATATTCCCGCGGCGTGAAGGCATACAGAGAGGCGCCTAAGCAGCTCGAAAAGGCCCGCAAAAAGCTGAGAGACGGCCGCGCGGGACTGGCCTCCGCCGAAGCGATGATCGAAGACTACGACGTACTGCAGGACTATGCCCGCGAGGAGCTCAAGGAACTGACAGGAGCAGAGCCCGAAGAGGATGAGGACGGCCTGATCGATGCCGCCGGCGGCCTGACCGCAGTAGATCAGTGCCGGAAACAGCTGAACAGCGAAACAGAAGCACAAAGCAAGGCCCTGGATAAAGCCATTACGGCATCAGCCGCAGAGCTTTGCGCATCGATCCTGCTGCTGATCTTAGGAATAATCCTGATCCTCAAAAGCCGGCGGAGGAATTATTTCTCTTGATTCTTTTTTGCAAAGTGATACAATATTGTGAAGCCAAAAGCAGACTTTTTGTGCTGCCGTCATGACTTGCCGGGTTGGTAGACGTGCACGGCAGTTCTCTTATGTCTGACAAATGTTAAAGGTTTTACAGCTTATTTAAAGGAGATAACGGTTTATGTCAAAACAGGAAAGGCGTAAAGCGATAATAGTGTTCGCTGTACTGGCCGCCGTGTTCCTGGCCGCATCGATCCTGACCGGAGGAGACGGTGCTGAGGAGGAGACCATACAGCAGGTCATGAGGGATGCTGTACTGCACGACCTCAACAAGGTGAGCCTTTTCGGGATGGCGGTCAATCCGGGACTGCTGGCCGGCGTGATAGTATCATCATTCCTGATTATATTCGCGCTGATCTGCCGCATCTTCGTGATACCGAGGTTCAAGATGGTTCCGGGCAGGTTCCAGCTGGTGCTCGAGACGGTGGTCGGTCTGTTCGACAACATGGCGAAGGGCAATTCAAAGATCAACGGATTCCTCGGAGCGTATATATTCGCGGCAGGAGCGTATATATTCACCGGAACTCTGTTTGAGCTCTTCGGTGTTCAGGCCGTTACACTCGGAGGCCATTCGATCTCGCTGCCGGCGCCGCTCTCGGATATCAACGGAGCTATAATGATGGGCTGCCTCTCATATCTGGTGATAATGTCAGGAGGCATAGCAGGCAACGGAGTCAGGGGAATAGGCAAAACACTTAAGGAATACTCGCTGCCTATATCGCTGAGCTTCAGGTTGTTCGGAGCCCTGCTCTCAGGAGCGCTGGTCACAGAGCTCGTATATTACTACTCATCACTCAGCTATGTGCTGCCGGTTCTGGTAGGAGTGCTCTTCACGCTGCTCCATGCCCTGATACAGGCATACGTGCTGACGATGCTGACATCGCTGTTCTATGGACAGGTTTCGGACAATACGCCAAAGCCGCCTAAGGAAAAGAAAGGCAAGAGGGGTGCACGCAACACAAGCGCGGCAGCTGTCTCTTAATACTACAGTATAAACTGCTCAAAATGCCTGCGCGGGAGGCTCTATGGTAGCCGGTACTTAGTGATTGGCGAGCAGCTTGCTGCGAAGACAGAGCTTAGTACCGCTGCGTTAAGCCACAGCGAGGCGAGAGCCGTACTCCCGCAAAGGTATTATGAGCACTAATTAATATGGAAATTAATAAAATGGAGGCATACAAAATGACTAAATCAAGGAAACTGGCAAGGCTCGCACTGGTGCTCGGAGTCATCATAGTGCTGATGGGAACGATAGCTGCAATAGGCGTATTCGCTGAGACAGGAAACGCAGGCGCAGCGGCTCAGACAACACAGGTAGAGCAGCAGACTCAGGACAACACGGTAGGACTTAAGGCTATCGCATCCGGTATCGCTATCGGACTTGCTGCATGCGGCGGCGGAATAGGCATGGGTATCTCCGGCGGCAAGGCGGCAGAGGGCATCTCGAGACAGCCTGAGGCAGAGGGCAAGATACGAACCAGCTTTATGCTCGGCCTGGTATTCATAGAGACCGCCATCATCTACGCTTTGCTTGTAGTAATACTCATAATATTCGTATTGTAAGGGCAGTGAAACAAACTGCAGGGAGATAAAAATGACAGGTATTCCATTAAATATAGATTTTCAGCAGATCATGCTGCACCTGTTCAACTTCACTATACTGTTCGGTGCCCTATACATACTGCTCTACAAACCGGTGAAAAACTTCATGGCAAGCCGCGAGCAGTATTACGCGGACATGGACAGCAGGGCGGAGGACGCTCTTAGATCGGCAGAGGACAGCCGCAGGACCTATGACGACAAGCTCAGGGCCTTCGATGAAGAGGTCCGCAGCGAAAAGGCGAAGCTGCGCAAGGATCTCGATGCCGAGAGAGACCGCAGGATGGCGGATGCCAAGGCAGATGCCGAAAAACTGCTGAGCGACGCACGAACAGAGGCGAACAGGCAAAAAGACGAAATCATTTCATCTGCTCAAAAAGAGATAACAGATATGGTCACAGACGCTATGGAAAAACTGACGCTCGAGCAGTCCGCTTCGGATGCCTTCGATCAGTTCCTCGACGCGGCTGAGGCCGGAGCTGAACAGCAATAATCGGCAGATAATCAGCAGATAATCAGCAGATCAACAGAGGCTTTAATTATGGATAAAGTATCAAAAACCCTTGCGGCCAAGCTGTATTCGGCAGCGGAGCCGGGCAAAGAGCAGCGCGCAAGGTTCGATAAATTCTTAAAGAATAAATACGGCGCGGAGGTCACTCTCGAATGGATCAGGACTGATGCGTTCCCGGGCGGATTCAGACTGGAGGTCGGAAGCGATGTGTACGACTGGTCCGTAGGAGGCAGGTTCCGCCAGCTCAGGGACACTCTGGTCAAGGTTCCGACGACCAACGGCAACATCATACCTCTTCTTAGGGATACCATCGACACATGGACACCGGAGGCCATGGCCGAGCAGGTCGGAGAGGTAAAGACCGTAGGAGACGGAATAGCCACGGTAAGCGGGCTGGATTTTGCGACATACGGCGAGATACTGCTCTTTACAGGCGGCGTCCGCGGCATGGTACAGGATCTCAGGGAAAACGAGATAGGCTGCGTTCTGTTTAACGATGACGAGAGCGTCGTCGAGGGTTCGAGCGTCAAGAGGACAGGCAAGACCGCAGGCGTTCCTGTGGGCGAAGGCTTCCTCGGCAGGGTAGTCGACGCTCTCGGCGTTCCTGTTGACGGCCTCGGAGAAATAGAGGCGTCGGGCTATATGCCTGTCGAGACTCCGGCACCGTCCATCATAGACCGCCAGCCTGTAGATACGCCGCTCGAGACCGGTATTTTTTCAATAGACTCCATGTTCCCTATAGGCAGGGGACAGAGAGAGCTGATCATAGGCGACAGACAGACAGGTAAGACTGCTATAGCAGTCGACGCCATGATCAACCAGAACGGCAAGAACTGTATATGCATATATGTTGCAATAGGACAAAAGACATCATCCGTCGTTCAGATACAGCAGACTCTGATCAAGCACGGAGCGATGGATCATTCGATCATCGTCACAGCGTCAGCGAGCGATCCGGCGCCGCTTCAGTACATAGCGCCGTATGCCGGCTGCGCGATGGCTGAATATTTCATGAACAAGGGCAAGGAGGTCCTGATAGTATCTGACGACCTGTCGAAGCATGCGGTCGCGTACCGAGCGCTCTCGCTGCTGCTCGACAGATCACCGGGACGTGAGGCGTACCCGGGAGACGTTTTCTACCTGCATTCAAGACTGCTCGAGAGAGCCGCAAGGCTCTCGGATAAGATAGGCGGCGGCTCGATTACCGCTCTGCCTATAGTAGAGACGCAGGCCGGTGACGTTTCCGCGTACATACCGACGAATATCATTTCCATCACGGACGGTCAGATATTCCTCGAATCGGATCTGTTCTTCGCGGGACAGAGGCCTGCCGTAAACGTAGGACTCTCGGTCTCCCGTGTAGGCGGAGCCGCTCAGACCAAAGCCATGAAAAAGGCCACGGGTACGCTGAGGATCGATCTGGCGCAGTACCGCGAGATGGAGGTGTTCACACAGTTCGCTTCTGACCTCGATGATCAGACCCGTGAGCAGCTCGAATACGGACAGGGACTGATGAGGATGCTGAGACAGAAGCAGTATCATCCGAAGACCCAGCATGAGCAGGTAATCACGCTTGTAATGGCGCTCTCGCATACGATGATAGGACTCAGCGTCGATGATGTAACAGCGTTTATCGATGACCTGATCAATATGTTCGAGACAGAGCATTCGGATATCTGCAGCAGAATAGACAGCACAGGCGTGCTCGACGACGACCTCCGCAAGGAGATCACAGATATTTCCGCGGCCTATCGTGAGAAATGGAAAAAATCAGCTGAATAGCTGACACTATTAATGGCAAGAACGGATTAAATGGCAAGCACAAAGGAAATCAAAAACAGAATAAAGAGCGTAGGCGATACACAAAAGATCACCAATGCCATGTATCTGATCTCATCGACCAAGATGCGCAGAGCCAGACGCGACGCCGAACAGACGAGACCGTATTTTGAACTGCTGCGCCGCGAGATCCACAGGATGTTCGCCGTGAACAGCGATCTCAAAAGCCGGTATTACGATGCCGACGTCGATGAGAACAAGCCTGGCGGCAAAAACGCGATACTTGTTATCACTGCTGACAAGGGCCTTGCCGGAGCATATAACCAGAACGTCATCAAGGACGCGCTGGCGCTGGCGGACAGGAGCGACGAGTATAAATTCTATATTGTCGGCGACTACGGCTGGCGTTTCTTCAGGTCGCACGGTTCCAATGTCGAGGAGAGCTTTGAACACTCCATGATAGAGCCGTCTCTGCGAATGGCGAGGAACATCACGACAGAGCTCCTGGAGGCGTTCGACCGCGGGGAATTCGATCGTATATATGTCTGCTTCACCGAGTACGCGGGAGGCATGAGCGCAGGCGAAGCGATGCACGACAGGCTTCTGCCGTTCGATCTGGATGATTTCGTTCCTGAGGGAGATGAGCATGCCAGCAGCGCATCCACGGTCTTTGAGTATGAACCGGATGTGGAGACTGTACTCGAAAACATAATGGAATCCTATCTCACCGGCTACATATATTCAGCTCTGGTAAACAGCTACTCATCAGAGCAGAACGCAAGGATGATGGCTATGGATGCGGCTAACGACAACGCTAATGAACTGCTGGCGTCGCTCGAGCTTGAATACAATCATATGAGGCAAATCGCGATCACGCAGGAGATCACCGAGATTTCATCAGGCGCGCGCAGTCTCAAACGCAAGAAGAAAAAATAAGGAGAACTGAAATGACCGGACGTATTATTCAGGTATCAGGGTCAGTAATAGATGTAAGGTTTGAAGATGGTCAGCTGCCTAAGATCAATGACGCTCTCACCGTTGAGCTGAACGGTGAGACCCGTGTCATGGAGGTGGCTCAGCATATAGGAAGAGGCATGGTCAGGTGCATCATGCTCTCCGGCTCAGAGGGAATGAGCCGCGGCATGGAGGTCAACGCGACAGGAAGCGCCATTACCGTTCCTGTCGGGCATAATGTACTCGGCAGGATGTTCAACGTGCTGGGGCAGCCAATAGACGGCGGAGATGCCGTCCCGGCGGATACCGAGCGCATGTCCATCCACCGCAAGGCGCCGGGCTTTGACGAGCTCAGTCCTTCTGTAGAAATACTTGAGACAGGCATCAAGGTCATAGATCTGCTCGAGCCTTATCCGAAGGGCGGCAAGATCGGACTTTTCGGAGGAGCCGGCGTAGGCAAGACCGTGCTGATACAGGAGCTGATCCACAATGTCGCTATGGAGCATGGCGGTTACTCAATTTTCACCGGAGTAGGTGAGCGTTCGAGAGAGGGTAACGACCTGTGGAAGGAGATGAACGAGGCCGGCGTCATGGACAAGACGGCCCTCGTCTTCGGTCAGATGAACGAGGCCCCGGGCGTGCGTATGAGAGTAGCCCTGAGCGGACTTACCATGGCGGAGTATTTCCGCGACAGAGAGAACAAGGACGTACTGCTCTTCATAGACAATATCTTCAGATTCGTACAGGCGGGTTCAGAGGTATCCACACTGCTCGGACGTATGCCCTCGGCCGTAGGCTATCAGCCGACACTGGCTTCCGAAATGGGAGCTCTTCAGGAGAGGATCACCTCGACCAAATCGGGTTCCATCACCTCGGTGCAGGCTGTATACGTGCCTGCAGATGACCTGACTGACCCGGCTCCGGCAACGACATTCGCCCATCTGGATGCTACGACCGTACTCTCGCGTAAGATCGCGGAGCAGGGACTCTATCCGGCTGTAGACCCGCTTGATTCCACCTCGCGTATACTCGAAGCGAATATAGTCGGCGAAGAACACTACGAGACAGCCCGCAAGGTACAGGAGCTGCTGCAAAAATACGCAGAGCTGCAGGACATCATCGCGATACTCGGCATGGACGAGCTGTCTGAGGAGGATAAATCCACTGTATACAGAGCGAGAAAGATACAGAGATTCCTCTCGCAGCCTACACATGTAGCCGAAAAATTCACGGGAATGCCGGGTGTATATGTGCCGGTACAGGAAACGATCAAGGGATTCAGAGCTATAGTCGAAGGAGAAATGGATAAATATCCTGAGGCGGCGTTCTTCAACGTCGGTACTCTTGATGACGCTATAGCAAAGTCAAAGACTCTTTAGTTCAGACAGTTTCTGAACTGAATAAAGATTTTGCATAATCAGGTTTTAGACGAACGGCTTTGGTAAAAGATATTTGAGAAATGGCAGATAATACTTTCAGATTACAGATAATGGCGAGTGATCATCTGGTGTATGACGGTGAGGCGCTGTCTGTTGTTCTTCCGACAACAGAGGGCAGTGTCGGCATCATGGCTCACCATGCCAATATAATAATGGCTGTCACACCAGGTCTGCTCGAATATGTACCTGCTGGCGAGGGCGTAGGCGCAGCCTCGGATGACAGAAAGGACAGCGTAAAAGGAGGCAGATGCTCAGTTGTCGTATCGAACGGGCTTCTCAAATTCGAAAACAACGAGCTTATGGTTCTCGTCGATACCGCGGAGGATCCCGATTCAATCGACGAAGCCAGAGCGGAGCGCGCCGAAGCAAGAGCCCGCGAAGAGCTGAGGCGCAGTCACAGCATGAGAGAGCATGCGATGACGGAAGCCGAGCTCTCAAGAGCCATGAGCCGCATCAAAGCCAGCAAAAACAAACACAGACTGTGAGACAATATAGGCGGTCCGTGAGTCAGTAGGAGGCGGTCCGCCTTCCACTGACTGACAGGCAGCACTACACTGAATAATTTTCGCATTAACAGACCCGCTTTACATACGGCTTGTGACCGGATGTGAAGCGGGCTTTTATATGATCGGCTTTTATGACCTGTGACGTCTGCAGGATCAGCCTTAGTTGCTGCTGCTGATAGGCATGTACTGGAAGAGATTCATTGCCAGCGAGTTGACAGGCATCGTCTGCAGCCATACCTTGCCCGGACCGGTGACAACTGTATTGAACAGGCCTTCACCGCCGAGTATGACATTGGATAAGCCCTTGACTGTCTGTATATCCATTGAGCATGTAGCTTCCATAGCTGCTACATATCCGCTGTCTACTATCAGCTTTTCGCCCGCTGCCAGCTCGCGCTCCTGTGCAGCTCCGTCGATCTCGAGCCATACATAGCCTGCTCCTGAGAATTTCTGCATGAGGAATCCCTCACCGCCGAAGAATCCGGCAGCAGCCTTTCTCTGCAGGAATATATCCATATTAACGCCGTCAGTCGAAGCAAGGAAGGATGTCTTCTGAGCGATTATCGGTTTTTCGGAGACATTGAACATCATAATGTCTCCCGGACATTGCTTTGCAAGGGTCAATTCGCCGGCTCTCTGAGCTGTATAGTGGTTGAGCGCCAGGGACTCGCCTATGATTGCCTTTTTGAACATTCCGCCGAGACCGCCTGTTTTGGTTTCCATCTGGATCCCATCGCTCATCCATGCCATTGCGCCGCTCTGGCATTTGACGCTTTCGCCCTGATCCATGTGGAGTGTAAGAATAGTAAACGGCTGATTCTTGATTTCAAATTTCATATCGATTCTCCTTTCCGTGCAGGTTTATCAGACAGGCACTTTTCTGTGCCTCACACGTTCATTATACAGCACAGAGCCTTAAGTGAGACAAAAAAGATTTCGCACAAAATCGCACAATGACTCACACTTTCAAATGATCGGGATAGATGATATACTTACTCAGATATTTGACAAACGATCAATGTAAGAACAAAATGATTTGAGAGACAGAACGGAGAATCACAGCGCTATGAAAAGAGTAATAACCTACGGCACTTACGATCTGCTGCATTACGGACATATCAATCTATTAAAGAGGGCGAAGGCACTCGGCGATTATCTTATCGTGGCGATTTCAACCGACGAATTCAACTGGAATGAAAAGAAAAAGAAGTGTTATTTTACATATGAACAGCGTAAGGCTCTGGTCGAGTCGATCAGATATGTAGATCTGGTAATACCTGAAGAAGGCTGGGATCAGAAGCGCCGTGACATGCACGAATATCACATTGACACCTTTGTCATAGGCGACGACTGGGAAGGTAAATTCGATTTTCTCAAGGAGGAAGGTGTTGAAGTAGTATATCTGCCGAGAACGCCTGAGATCAGCAGCAGCCAGATCAAAAAGGATCTTTACGATGCCAATGCTGTAGATGCTGAAACCAGGACCTCTCATGATGAGATCGACACAGATCCGGGTAAGTGATCGTATTGCAGCGCTTAATAATTCGAGCGATATGATTCAAGAGGCTAATGTATTATGGATGAATTACAGACACAGCTAAAACAGGGTAACTGGGAGAAGATAGCCGACAGGCTGCTCGATTTTGCGGCGGCGGCAGGCGGCAGGCTGCTGATGGCGCTGCTCATATACATTATCGGCAGACTGCTGATCAGATGGACACTCAAGCTCTATGACAGAACGGAGTCTGTCAGCAGACTTGACAGGACAGCCCGCAACTACATACGCAACTGCATGAGAGTCGTTATGTATACGATCCTCATAGTTTCCATAATAGCAGAGCTCGGAGTCCCGATGAGCTCAGTTGTTGCAGTCGTTGCATCCTGCGGCGTGACCGTGGGACTTGGTCTGCAGGGCGCATTCACAAATTTTGCAGGCGGTCTGATGATCCTCATTTTCCGACCGTTTGCGGTAGGCGACTATATTGTTTCCGGCAGCCATGAAGGGTATGTCAAAACGATTTCTCTGCTGTATACGGTCATCAGGACCTGGGACAACAGAATAATCTCGATCCCGAACGGGAGCATGATGAACGCGCCTGTGGTCAACAGCACGTCAGAGAAGCTTCGCAGAGTAGACATCTCGTTCAATATATCGGCTGATGAGCCTGTCAAAAAAGTCAGGGCTCAGATCATGAAGGTGATTATCAACTGTGATCTTGCTCTCGCAAAACCGGCTCCTGAGGTGCAGCCGGCACAAACGGTACCGGGCGGCATCACCTACGCTGTCAGGGTATGGGCCGAGACAGAGCATTACTGGGATGTATTCAATGAGCTTATGGATGAGATCCCGATGGCACTGAATACTGCCGGCATTAAGATGGCGTCAACACCTGTCAGCGTCAGATAGACAGATGGATCAAAGCTTATCAGCTCAAAGCATGACGATGAGTAAATAAGGATGAATAAAAAGCTTTATACAGTGATTCAATGGACATGGGGACTGCCGCAGACACTTTTGGGTGCGGCAGTCTTTATAGTGCATAAAAAAGACCGTCATTTCGATTATAACGAAGCGACGGCAACAGAGTGGAAACGAAGTGACGGCGTCTCTCTGGGCAAATTCATTTTCGTTCCTGAAGGCAGCCGGAAAGGCGATGCTGCGCAACACAGCAGCGAACACAGCATCAAATCCGATGATTTTCTGCTTATACATGAATACGGGCACACCATTCAATCTCTTTTACTTGGCCCGGCTTACCTTATCTTCGTAGGACTTCCGTCCGTAATATGGAACCGCCTGCCCCGTTTCCGCGAAATGAGAAAAAGGACAGGCAGATCATATTACTCTGTGATATTTGAACGTACGGCGACCGAGCTGGGAAGGAAAAGCAGGCATAAATGACCGGCATCCCCGGGAAAAGGCATCGATCACCGAAATCAATCAAATGAAATTATATCCTGAGTAAGGTCTTCGACCGTTATATTAGGATTGTGATATCTTTCCCTCTTTTCCGTGACCTTGCCTACATTGATGGCCTGTTTAGGGCAGTACTGCACGCAGCCCATGCATGATATGCACTTGTCCCCGAATATTACAGCATCTCCCGTATACCTGATATTTCCTGCAGGACATATCCTTGCGCACTGACCGCACTTGATGCAGTTGCTGTTTGCCTTCAGCGCCTGAGCTTTTTTGCGGGCGATGGCCGGCCATGCTGCATGCTCAAGCCTGTTCAGGTACGCCTTAGAAATCTTCTTTTTCGTTATGACACCGTTCTTTATATCCTCTGCAAACTGCTCCGCATGATCCTCGGACCTCGCCTGAGCCCTTTCGGCACTCATCTTAGGGAGCATAAGATTATGAGGAAAAAGATAGATGCATGTGCACTGATGACTGAGCACCGCCCAGTATTTGAGAGGAATAAGCTCGTTGATCTTGCTGAGACCTTCACCCTTGTAGGCAGCGCATTGACCGATGCCGAATGTATAGGCATCAGGACTGACTTTTATATCCCTGATATATCTTTCAACATGGCCCGGCAGACCGCCACCGTAGCACGGCACGACGAAGCCGACGCGCTTAGCCTCACGAACATCGGTGACAGCAGGATATTTACGCATCATCACGATATCTGTATTTCCGAGCTTTTTGGCAATGTTCTTTGCCATATCCAGACAGTTTCCCGTACCTGAATAGCAGAATATTACGTTTTCTTTCATTTTGTTATCCTTTCAAAATAAGCCTTCTCCGAGAATCCTGATACCTGCAAAATTACTGCATTAATTATATTTGCTTCCGCTTATACATACAATACCTGCCGGATGCAATTCAGTAAACAGAAATGAGGGTCTAAGTTACAATTCAGCCCTCGGCCGGGAACATAAAGCTCTGACAGCCGCGCGGCCGATGTGTCGTGAGCGAGGAATCAATCGGAGCGACCCATTTGGCAAGTAGCTCCGTTGGTCTCCGCAGCGAGGGACCACATCGAGACAGCGGCTTTGCAACAGTATGTATACATGCAAATAATGCTATTGTAGGTGGCCGAGGACTGAATTGTAACGGGTCTGATGCACGGCTCCCGTATGTGGACTGAAGCACTTGCCTGAAAGGCTGCAAATGTGGTATCCTCAATAGCGTTTGAGGGACTATTGATAATATTTGTAATATAAACTGAAGGTGAAATTATGGATTATGATGTAATAATAATCGGCGCAGGCCCGGGCGGAATCTATGCTGCTTATGAACTGGCCAATGCAGATCACGGCTTCAAGGTCGCCGTGTTCGAATCAGGCAAGGAGCTCAAGGACAGAAAGTGTCCTATCGACGGAGACAAGATAAAGAAATGCATAGGCTGCAGGAGCTGCTCGATCATGAGCGGCTTCGGCGGAGCGGGCGCTTTTTCGGATGGCAAATACAATATAACAAATGATTTCGGCGGTACGCTCCATGAGCACATCGGCAAGGAAAAGGCCATTGAGCTTATGAACTATGTCGATGAGATCAATCTTTCGCATGGCGGTGAGGGCACAAAGCTTTATTCGACAGCCAACACCAGCCTTCGCAAAAAATGCATGCAGAACAAGCTCCTGCTGCTCGACGCATCTGTGCGCCATCTCGGAACGGACATCAATTATGTTGTTCTCGAGAACCTCTACAGCGAACTGAAGGAGAGAGTGGATTTTCGATTCCTGACACCTGTCAGGCATATTGAGGTCGAAGACGGCGGCTACAGGATCATAACCGATGAAGGCAGCTATACCTGCAGCAAGTGCATCGTCTCCGTCGGCAGAAGCGGCAGCAAATGGATGGAGGAGGTCTGCGGGGAACTGGATATCCCGACCGAATCGAACCGTGTGGATATCGGAGTCCGCGTCGAGCTTCCTGCCGAGCTGTTCTCGCATCTCACAGATGAGCTTTACGAGAGCAAGATCGTATACAGGACCGAAAAATTCGAGGACAAGGTAAGGACTTTTTGCATGAATCCGCGCGGCAGCGTGGTCAACGAGAATACGACCGGGATAGTTACGGTCAACGGCCACAGCTACGAGGATCCCGCAAAGCAGACCAACTATACCAATTTCGCGCTGCTCGTATCAAAACATTTCTCCGTGCCGTTCAAGGACAGCAACGGCTACGGCGAGAGCATCGCAAGGCTTTCGAACATGCTCGGCGGCGGCGTCATAGTCCAGAGATTCGGCGACCTCATCAGGGGCCGCAGGACCAATCACAAGAGATTGAGCGACAGCTTCGTTACGCCGACTCTCAAGGCCGAACCGGGAGATCTGTCTCTGGTCCTGCCAAAGCGTATACTGGACGGCATCATAGAAATGATCTATGCGCTTGACAAGATCGCGCCGGGAACTGCCAACGATGACACACTGCTGTACGGTGTAGAGGTCAAGTTCTACAATATGGAGGTCAGCATCGATGATCACCTTGAGACACAGCACAAGGGCCTTTATATTATCGGTGATGGCAGCGGTGTCACACACTCGCTGTCGCACGCGTCCGCAAGCGGAGTATTCGTTGCGAGAGAGATCATAGAACAGGCGGTATGACGACTGAACATATTTTGCCTGATAAGGCGACCATACCGGAACAGTGTCACGGAATAGTATCACCCAAACAGACAGGGACGGTCCTTTGTGTATTATACAAGGACCGTCCCTTTATTGTACTTCGGTAATAATTGCGGGAGCTGATGTATATTTAATGATGCTCCGTATCGCTAAACGGCGCCTGCAGGTCTGACGGCGGACTTGACTCTGTTGAACAGTACCTTTGTACGGTACGAAAGCAAGCCTATTACCGTGCCTCCGAGGACCAGCTTTACAAAGGCTGCCGCGAGCGGATAATTGTTCCAGTAGAGAGGCGCTACCGCATCGAGGCCGCTGAGCCCGAGTGCGGTGAACATCAGTATTATCACATTGCGCTTGCAGAGTATCCTGCGGATAGGAAGGTCAGGGAAGAGCAGCTTGGCAGTTGCTGTGAACAATCCCGTCAGGACTGCGAATCCGACTGCAAATGACGCGATGAACGCTCCGACCGGTGTTGCGAATAGAATATTCCACAGGTATGTCACTAAGGTCATAAGCGCAGTCCCCAGCGCCCACAGCGGTACTCCGATCAGGATACGCGCGGACTGAGGCATGGACAGAACAGCCTGTCTGAACCTCGCCACAATGCCTGGACGGGATTTTTCTTCGTCGGCATCATCCTCCTCGTCATCAACTGTGGTATTGACAAAATCATCGACGTCCATGACTATAGGAGCCGATTTGTAGTTTGCCGCTTCCTGGTCCTCTGCGATATCAGCAGGTCCCGAAAAAGCCATTCCTGTCAGCAGCGACAGCATCAGAACACCGGCGGCAGCTCCCCTTATGACGTATTTCTTTATCGGCTTTACAGGATCATAAAGCCCTTCAAGATACGCGTCCGCGCGCTCGTTAATGCCGTCCCTGACCCGATTGGCAGCCCGGAGGATATAATCACCGTTGTCAGAGCTGCTGTTATTATTGGTATATTTATCAGCCATATTACTTACCTCCTGCTCTTCATATATCGGCTGTTTCAAGATCCGGACAGCTTTCGAGAGCTGAATCAGGTCCGATCACACATACGCAGCCGTCAGATGCGAGTTTATCAAAAGCACTTCGCCATGACAGCAGATCATCGGCCGTTGTTTCAAGTATCTCACGGCGTACTCTTATCCTGTCCTCATCAGTGAACCCGGACATAACGAAATCATCTGCTGATCTGCCCCTTGATGCCGGTGAGACCAGCGGTTCAGTCGACGCGATCGTGGAAATGATGAATCCGTCAAGGTCTGCTTCGCCGGCTTCTCCTCCTCCCGCGATCTCTTCAAGGAATGAAGCTGCATTTTTGTAAATATTGAGCGAGGCGGCAGGGCTCGGATCTCTGTAGGAATAGCAGAACATGCTTCCTGTCCTGCTGACGGATGCCGAGGTGCCGTAGGCTCCGCCTTTCACCCTTACCTCATTCCAGAGATACGCGAATGTCAGTATGTTCGCAGCAACCGAGATGCTGCCGGACGGGCGCACACCCATTTCTGAGAGATCATACGCCTGGACAGAGTGCGAAACCGATGCCGGCACGCGTATGCCGAATCTGCGCGGCAGCCTCGAAGTGTATACTGCAGCATCCGGCCTCTTTTTTCCCGGGGCGAGCATGCTGATGAGCCTGCTTATGTCAGCCGGCTCCGACGCCGTCACGCTTACGGTCGCTCCTGCCCGTGTAACTGCCCTGCTGATCAGATCTTTCGCAAAATCTATAAAAACATCTATCTTGTCGTCAAAATTATCGTTCATCCCGTGCATGTATTGTATGAAGGTATAGCCGTTGATGGCTTCGGCAGCCGCGTCGCGTGCGGAGTAGTGAGATCTCGCAGCATAAATGGCCAGCCTGTGACCCGAAGACACGGCATAGCGCTTGCCCTCCTCGTCGATCTGAGTGACGAGCTCCTTCATAAGTGTCTTGTCTTCAAAGCGGGTCCTGGTCATGATCTCTATTATGAGATCCTCGGCGTGGCTGAGATTCTCCCTGAGCACAGCGGCACGGGCTCTCAGCATAGGCGCGCAGACGGAATTGTCATCATCCCTTGCGCATATGTCCATACCGAAGCTCATCGATCCTACATATGTTCGGATCTCATTCTGCAGCTCTGTTACACTGTAATTCTCAGTAGGGAGATCCTTATAGAATTCAGTGATAAGCGCAGCTGCGGGCAGCTCGTCATAAGAGAGATCAGTCAGAGGAAAATACGCGTTGATATACACGATGCCCTTGGTCGGTATCGAGTGATAGAGTATCCTGACTCCGTCCTTTTCGCTTTCCTCTGTAGGTATCAGCTCAGGAGTACGTTTTATATCGTTTATGTCGAGCTGAGGAATTGTCGCAAGAGCTTCATCGCTGTCGGCTGTCATCTGCCAGCTGCTGAGGCCTTCGTTCAGTTCATCGAGCCTGAGTTTCTCATCATCACTCATAGCGGAAATGATCCCGGCGATCTTCGCGGCTTCGGCAGCTTCGCGCTCTGCTCCGAGCGAAGGCGACGGCAGCAGAGTGAGCCTTGAAAAGCCTGCTGTGTCCGTAAGAATTTCGCTTGCGAGGCCTTCAATCTTATGGTCTGCGATCATCCGGCGAAGAACCTTTACAGTCTCATTTGTCCTGAGGTACAGCGCCGGATCTCCGCCGTAAAGCCATGATCCGAATACAGCGTTCGCCCTGTACAGGCCCTGAGGCTCAGGATACTGTCTGAAACGAAAATCGAGCTGATTGACTGACGCCGCGAGATCCGATTCAGAAAGCCCCGCGTCAATAGCGGCCTGAGTCGTTTCACTGACTATCTGAAGCAGACGGTCGCCATCCTCTGCAGCTGTTTCAGGATCCACTCCTCTGAAAAGCATCATAAGATATGGCTGGGCGATTCCGTCAGAAATATATATTTCCATATCCTCGGCAAGGCCGGATGAAAGAACAGCTCTCTTGACAGGTGATTCGTTTGAGTCGGCAAGCTGCTCGGTCAGGATGTTGAGAGCGAAGAGCTTGTCCCTGTCCTTCCAGCTCCCTATTATCCTGCCGAATACCACTACCGCCTTTTCGTCATCACCCGAAACCGCGAATCTGTGAGTTTCCTCGCGCGCCGTGATCTCCTGCATTTCGAGAGCAGGAACTGTCCCGAGCCTGTCATATTTATCAAGATACGAATCGATCATCGCGAGAGTTTTGTCAAGCGGAATATCGCCGTCCAGATAAAAATATGAATTGGACGGATGATAGAACTTTTTGTATCTGGCGATAAAATCATCATAAGTCAGATCCGGGATAGCATCAGGATCTCCGCCCGAGTTGAAGCCGTAGCAGCTGTCAGGGAAGAGCAGCTTGCCCATGGTGCGCTCCGCGACCTGATCCACGTCTGACATCGCGCCCTTCATTTCATTGAAAACGACACCCTTGTATACAGGCTCGCCGCCCGTGGTATCGATGTGCCAGCCCTCCTGGTAGAAAATATTCGGATTATCCAGAATGCTCGGACGAAATACCGCATCAAGATAGACCTCCATCAGATTGAGATAATCCTGCTCCATGCGGCTCGAGATCGGATAAAGAGTCTTGTCCGAATACGTCATGGCGTTGAGGAAAGTATTCATCGATGTCTTGATCAGCTCGACAAAAGGCTCCTTGACCGGATATTTTTCCGACCCGCAGAGAACAGAGTGCTCGAGAATGTGGAACACTCCTGTGTTGTCCTCAGGCAGAGTCCTGAAGCCGACCGAAAACAGCTTGTTTTCCTCGCTGCTTTTGGCCCATACAAGCCTCGCGCCTGTCCGTTCATGAGTCATCTCAATAAGCTGACCCTCAAATTCTTCTATATCTCTTATCGCGGTAACGTTAAAACCGTAGAGTCTGTCATTAATACTAAGCAATGTCGTGCACCTCATCTATTGAAAAGTCAAATTGAAATATAAGAGTAGTATACCATCTATAGGCAGTATTTAACATAAATCCTGAAGAATTCCGCAGCGAAGGACAAAGGACCACATCGTGACAGCGGCCATGCAGCGGTATCACTGAACTGCAGCTCCCACCTTTGTACTGTACTGTGGTATACTTTGATTTATCAAGAGACCCGAAAGGAGAAGGGACATGACAGAAAACGGAATGATATATTTTGCGAGAAGCGGCAAGGATGCTGATTCACTCGGCGAAAGAATATGCATGCGTCCTGACAAGGCTAACCGGCACGGCTTTATCTGCGGAGCGACAGGTACGGGCAAATCCGTGACACTCAAGGTGCTGGCAGAGAGCTTTTCGGAGATCGGGGTGCCGGTGTTCATGTCCGATGTCAAGGGCGACATGGCAGGCATAGCTGCAGCCGGCGAAGATAACGAAGGCATGCAGAAAAGGCTCGACCGCTTCGAAATACGTGACAGCTTTGAATACAGAGGCTGTCCGGTTTCTATCTTCGATATTTATGCTCAAAAGGGAACTCCTCTGCGCACTACAGTATCGGAAATGGGACCGCAGCTCTTCTCTCAGGTGCTCGATCTGAACGACACTCAGAGTGAGCTGATGCAGGTCATATTCAAGATCGCAGACGACCTAGGACTGATACTCACGGATACCACGGACATGAAAGCGATGCTGCAGTACGCTGCTGATCATTCGGCTGAGTTCAAAATGGATTACGGCAATATCCCTCAGCAGTCGGCTTCGACGATAATACGCGCCATAGTTGCTCTCGAAGCAGAGGGCGCAGACAGATTTTTCGGCGAACCGGCTGTCGATATTCGGGACTTTTTCCTCACGGCACCTGACGGCAGGGGAATAGTCAACATACTCGACGCAGAGACCCTTATAAATAAGCCGAGGCTGTATTCGGCATTCATGCTCTACCTGCTCTCGGAACTGTTCGAAGTGCTGCCGGAGGTGGGCGATCCTGAATAGCCTAAGATCGTATTCTTCTTTGATGAAGCGCATCTGCTGTTTAAAAACGCTTCGAAAAGCCTGCTTGAAAAGATCGAACAGGTCGTCAAGCTGATAAGGTCAAAGGGCGTTTCCATATTTTTCGTTACACAGAGTCCCGGAGACATTCCTAATGCTGTTATGTCTCAGCTGGGAAATAAAATAGAGCACGGGCTGCACGCCTACACGCCTGCGGAGCAGAAAGTGGTCAGGGCAGCGGCTGACTCGTTCAGAACTAATCCCGAATTCGATACGGAGCAGCTGCTCCTTAATCTGGGAACCGGTGAAGCCATCGTATCCCTGCTCGATGAAAAGGGCGCGCCTTCGGTCGCAGAGCACGCGTTCATACTGCCGCCTGAGAGCCGCATGGGCCCGCTGACGGATGAAGAGCGCTCCGGGCTCGTGAAAGCATCATTTCTCAACAGCAGATACGAGACAATGGTGGATAATGTTTCTGCCTACGAGGTCATCACCGGCCGCGCATCGCAGACTCAGACCGCAGGCACGGCAGCCGGCGGAGGATATACATACAGTGCGGATTTTAAGACCGCAGCCGACCCGCAGACTCAGAGCGCTGCGCATGCCTCATCTGCCGATACTGAACCGGCAGAAATGCAGGACGGTCAGGACATCAGCTTCGACATAGAGCTCGAGGAGCCGGCCGCCAAAGCTGCCCGCTCGACTCAGGAACGCAATACAAAAAAAGCGGCTGCAAAAAAGAAGAGCGCGCAGACCCGGGACGAAGACGAGGACAGCGGCTCTGCGTTCGGCGATATGGCCGATAATCTGCTCGGCAGATCCGGGACGCGCCAGGTAGTAAGATCGACCGGAGGCACGATCGGAAGAGAGGTCGGAAAAGCCATAGGCGAAGCCGTCCTCGGCAAAAAAGGCAAGACAATAGGCGGAAACATAGGCTCGAGCATAGGCCGCAATCTGTTCGGAACACTGCTCAAAAGATGATAACAGTCTGTTCACATCAAATATACAGTAAGTAGGTAAAACTATTGAAGTACAGGGACCTGAAGTTCCGGATCGCGAGTTTATATCCGGAGGAAGACGAATGGCACTCACAAAGGAAGAAATTGTAAAACTGCTCGATGATAAGAAAATAAAATACGAGATCGTCGAACACAAGCCTGTTTTCACGATAGACGAAATGCTTGAATGCGGTCTGCCTCATCCGGAGCAGATCGCAAAGAATCTCTTCATCAGGGATGACAAAAAACGCAAATACTATCTGATAACCTGTCTCGAGGATAAAAAAATAAACCTCAAGGAATTCCGCAAGGAGCACGACACCCGCCCGCTGACCTTTGCCTCAGAGGAGGATCTGATGGCCAAGCTCGGACTGTACCGCGGCGCCGTAACACCGTTCGGAATACTGAATAATGAGGAAAAGGACGTGGTAGTGTTCATAGACAAGGATTACGAGAACAAGATCATGGGCATCCACCCGTGCGACAACACGGCAACGGTATTCGTCAACACCCGTGATGTCGTAAAGCTTATCAAGGCGAACGGAAACGAGATCCATTTCATCAAAATGTAGTACAAAGAAAAAAAGCGTTAACTGCAGAGCCTCTTAATAATATAACGAGGGTCCGATAGAATGAATGTTTTCTATCGGACCCTTTCATACACTAAATTACACCGGCCTATGTGTCAGTTTATTTGCAGGAAGCTCTTATGCGAACAGCGGTGTTGAAAGATATCTGTCTCCCGAGTCAGGAAGGATAACTACGATGCTTTTGCCCGCGTTCTCAGGCCTTTCGGCGAGTATTGCCGCTGCCTTGAGAGCAGCGCCTGCCGATATTCCGACGAGTATGCCCTCAGCGCCGGCAAATTTCTTTCCTTCCTCGAATGCGTCATCGTTATCGATGGCGAGCACTTCATCATAGATTTCCGTATCAAGAGTATCCGGAACGAAGCCTGCGCCGATGCCCTGGATCTTGTGGGAACCGGCTTCGCCCTTTGAGAGTACAGGACTTGTTGCAGGTTCGACGGCGACTACCTTGATATCAGGATTCTTTTCTTTGAGATATTTGCCCGTTCCACTGAGAGTTCCGCCTGTACCTACACCTGATACGAGTATGTCGACCTTGCCGCCGGTCTGCTCCCAGATCTCAGGTCCGGTTGTATCATAATGAGCTGCAGGATTCGAAGGATTGACGAACTGTCCGAGGATCACAGATCCTTCGATCTCTTTGTTGAGTTCCTCGGCCTTGGCGATGGCGCCCTTCATTCCCTTAGCTCCTTCAGTAAGGACAAGCTCAGCCCCGTAAGCCTTGAGCATGGTCCTGCGCTCTATGCTCATCGTATCAGGAAGAGTGAGTATAGCTCTGTAGCCTCTGGCTGTCGCGACTGCCGCCAGACCGATACCCGTATTTCCGCTGGTCGGCTCGATGATGGTAACGCCTTTTTTTATTGTTCCGGCCTTTTCCGCGTCCTCTATCATCCTGAGAGCGATCCTGTCCTTTACCGATCCTGCCGGATTCAGATATTCGAGCTTGGCCAGGATATCAGCTCCTGTTATCCCGCTTACCTCGCTGTACCTGTTGAGCCTGAGAAGAGGTGTTCCGCCGATAAGTTCTGTCATGCTGTTCTTAATGTCTGCCATTTTGTTTCCTCCGTTGTTATTTCCCGTTATATTACCCTTATAACTTATAGTCGCTTTCCTGTCCCCTGATGATAAACTAAAAAAAGAGAGGACCGTTTACGGTGCCTCTCATATATTTAAGGGAGATGTTCTCATTATTATCATTATCGGATGTCCAGAGGCACCTGATCAGCAGCATATGAACAGACATCCGGGAACACTCCCTTCATACAGATGCAGCAGCACATGCCTGTAACATAGTTCCTCATCAGGTTTCCTTCTTTCCGCTTCACTCTTAATACCTATCACTTTAGTAGGAATATACACCCGATCCGTGAACCGTGTCAATACTTTTTTTTGCGAGTGCATGTGCATACGAGTTCTTCTGTTACAATTCAGCCATCGGCCGCTTTCGAGATGTGCTGAGAGCGAAATGCATCTGCGCATCAGCATTCGGCGGAGAGAAGATGCAATGCACGAGTACGCGGCAGTTCGAACGCATGGAGTTGTGCAGCCCGAAGTCGAGCG
>JAFRGH010000111.1 GCA_017433945.1 Mogibacterium sp.
ACGTTGCGAGCGAGGTAATCGCAACACCTGGAACAGAGTCCAACGTAAAGGAGATCTTCGACAAGACTCACGAGCTCAGAGAGACAAGAGAAGACGTATGGATCCTCAACCAGTTTGAGCAGATGGGTAACTACATGTGGCATTACAATGTTACAGGTAATGCTATCGCAGAGGCCTTCGAAGAGATCAAGGGCGAGAACGGCAGACTTGCCGGTATGGCGTTCACATCCGGTTCCGCAGGAACTATGGCTTCCGGAGACAGGCTCAAGGAGCTCTATCCTAACGCCAAGCTCGGAGTCGGTGAAGCTCTCCAGTGCCCGACACTGCTCGACAACGGATTCGGAGCACACAGGATCGAGGGTCTCGGCGACAAGCACGTTCCATGGATCCACAATGTCAAGAATACAGATATGGTCATCGATATCGACGACGAGGATTCCCAGAACATCCTCAGACTCTTCAACGAGCCTGTCGGACGCGAGTACCTCAAGGAGCAGGGAGTTGATCCGCAGCTCGTCGATCTGCTCGGATACTTCGGCATCAGCGGCATAGCCAACATGCTCCGCTGCATCAAGATGGCTAAATACTATGAGTTGACAGAGGATGATGTACTTGCAACAGTAATGACAGACTCTGCAGAAATGTATCAGTCCAGGATCAAGGAGCTCCAGGACGAGCAGGGCGAGTACACTCACGAAAAGGCTGCTCTGCATTACAACAAGCACATCCTTGATGAAAAGACTGACAACATGCTCGAGCTAAGATACACAGACCGCAAGAGGATCCACAACCTCAAATACTACACATGGGTCGAGCAGCAGGGCAAGACGAGCGACGAGCTCAACGCTCTCTGGTATGATGAAGCCAATACATGGGGCGCGCTCAGAAAAGAGAGAGCAAAGATCGACGAACTCATCAACGAGTTCAACGAGGCGACAGGCCTGCTCAAAAATCTGTAGTCACAGTGTTCAAACGGCTGTCTCTGATCAGCCTGCGGCACATCGCGTGAAACGGCTTAATGCATTGACTGCTTAATATGAGTATCTGCAGTGGCTGAATGAGACAGGGAACGGTGTTAAAGTGAAGTGAAAAGAGGAGCCGCCCGGAATTGACCGGCAGGCTTCTCTTTTTTAGTGAGTCAATGGGTGGTTCTGAGTCAATGGGGACGGGGCCGTGAGTCCAATCATCCCGTTAAGATTGACTGCGGTTGTAGAATAGTAATTGAAGAATAGTAGACAAGATCAAACAAGAGGTAATGCTATGCTTGTAATGATAAGGGGCGCCGGGGACCTGGCTTCGGGAATCGCGGTCAGGCTGTACCGCGCCGGATTCAGGATAGTCATGACAGAGATAGATCGTCCTCTTTCAATACGCCGGACTGTCTGCTTCAGCGAAGCGGTGAGACAAGGCGAAGCTGTTGTGGAGGGGATAAAGGCAGTACATGTCTGTGATGGTGATAATGGCAGTGCTTACAGCAGAAATGGCGGTGATGATAAAAACCGTGATCACGCCGATGACCGCAGACGCGCCGGGATCGCAGCCGCTCTGGATGCCGGAATGATAGCTGTCGTAACAGATCCTGAGGCGCGTATAAGGGATGAGCTGCATCCTGATGTCTTTATCGATGCCTGCCTTGCCAAGAGGAATCTCGGCACGCGTATCGATTTCGCTCCGGTCGTGATAGGGATAGGTCCGGGCTTTACGGCCGGAACCGACTGCCATGCCGTTATCGAGACGATGCGCGGGCATACGCTCGGCAGAGTCATTTACGAGGGCTGTGCGCTGCCTGATACAAAGACCCCGGGTAATATAGGAGGATATACCATAGAGAGGCTTCTGAGGACTCCGTGCGCCGGAACCTTCAGGACAGTGCGAAGCATCGGGGATATCGTTGAGGCCGGTGAAACAGTCGCTGAGGTGGACGGGATGCCTGTCACTGCGCAGATCAGGGGCGTGCTCAGAGGCCTTCTTGCCGACGATACGGCTGTTCCTGAGGGGCTGAAATGCGGTGACGTCGATCCGAGGTGTCAGGTCGAGAACTGCGCCACGGCTTCGGACAAGGCTCTCGCCATCGGCGGAGGCGTGCTCGAGGCCATACTGGCACTCGCTGGCAATCCATATAAATGATGAACAGCTATAATGCATGGATAGGCAAAATGGGTCAAAGGGGACGGCTCTTTCGGCACTCGCTCCCGCTTGAACGAGGTTTTGATAATAGGTGGTATTTAAAAATATGAGAGTTAAGCCCGTGCTCCTCAGACAATTGAATATCGATCCGGCGGTACATAAAACTATCTCCATAGTCGGTGCGGGCGGTAAGACTTCTCTTATGAAGAGGCTTTGCGATGAGCTGATCTCGCTGGGGCTGAGGGTGATACTGACTACATCGACTCACATCCTGTATGAGGAGCCGGAAACCTTCGTGCGTATTTTTGATACCGGCCTTGATACTGTCAGTGCTGATGCCGGCAGGGTAAAGGAGCTTACAGAGCGATACGGATATGCTGTCATAGGCTGCATCGGTGATGACGCCTGCCCGGGTCAGTCAAAAATATCCTCACCGGGGGAGGCCGTATTGAAGCAGCTCAGCGGTCTGTGCGACGTCGTATTGATCGAAGCTGACGGGGCTCGCGGCAAATCGATCAAAATTCCTGCCGCGTGGGAACCTGCGAGATGCCCGCGGACCGATCTGGGGATTGCGGTCGCCGGCGCGGGGGCGATAGGACAGAGGATAATGGATGCAGCTTACAGACCTGAGGAATTTGCCCGCTTTGTCTGTAAGGATGCTGCTGACAGGATAAGCTGCGATGATGTTGCTGAGATCGCTTCGTCAGCGCATGCTCTTCGCAAAAATGCCGGAGAGAAAGAATATAGATTCTATCTGAATGCTGTAGATAATATTTATGATACTGGCTGTTATCAGAATACTGTGATCGATGCCGCGAACGTGGATATGGCAGAGCTGGCACATCCGGCAGATCCGTATGAGTCGATCTGCGGATCAGCTCATGCTGCAGATATAATGGAAATGATGAGCCGGCTCGGACGCGGGCATAATATCGAAGCGTCATGCGGCAGCGTCAGAAACGCTGACAGCATGGGAGCTGTCATTCTCGCCGCCGGTCTCGGCACGAGGTTCGGCGGCGGCAAGCTCAAAAGCCTGATATGCGGTAAGCCGATGTTCATGCATGTGCTTGATGAGCTGGCGCGGATATTCGGATATGAGCAAATAACGTTTGTCACGGGCGGCAGCGACATAGCTGACGCTGCAGCGAAGACCGGCGCGCATGTCGTGATAAACCCGAGGCCTGAGAACGGGATTTCCACTTCGATGAAGCTCGGACTCAGCGAAAACCTGCACAGAGGCAGCTGCCTGTTCGCGGTAGCCGATCAGCCTTTTATCAGCAGCGGATCGATACGCAGACTGGTCCATAGATTTACGCAATCAGACAGAGGCATGGCGGCGATGACTGACAGCAGAGGCGAGTTTTCAAACCCGTGCATATTCTCTTCGCGCTATTACGTTGATCTGTATGAAATAAGCGGAGACAGGGGAGGAAAAGGCATAATAAGGAGGCATCCTGATGATGTGTATACCTGTAAAGCTGTCTCGGAAAAAGAACTGCAGGATATAGATACTATAGATGATCTTGAGCAGATAGTCGGCAGGATAGGATCGGAGGATCTGTATGAATAAAAAAGAAAAGCTGGAGAGCGATGAGGCTGAGATACGCGCGGATATTCGGCTGAGGTTCGCACGCAGCGGACCATATTTCGGCAAGGGAACCATGATGCTGCTTCGCGAGATACAAAAAAGCGGAAATGTGCGCAAGGCATGCGAAAACTGCGGATTCTCGTACAGCAAGGGGTGGACCATACTTGAAAAATGCGAGAAAGGTCTCGGCTACAAGGTCGTCGACAGGCGGCAGGGCGGAAGCGGAGGCGGCATTGCTGAGGTCAACGAGACCGGAAAAAAGCTGATGAGGATTTTTGATGAGCTGAACCGCGAACTGTCTGATTTTGCAGACAGGAGGTTCAGAGAGCTGATGGATGAAAACGGACTCAACAAAGATGAATAAAACACCTTTTGAACTATATAATGCGATCAGAGGTCTCAATGACCCCGGAGCCAGGATAATTCATGTGATCAGAGGAGATCATGCCGGCGAGCTGGCGCTGATTTCGGGCGGCAGGATCGTTCTGTGCAGCAAGGCCGGACGAGAAGAAGCACAATGCGGCTTTATCGAGAGCCGCCTCAGCGAAGTCTGCGAGATGGAAAACAACCGGATAGTGGATATAGGCGGAGAGCTGGTCTATTCTGAGATGACAGGCGGCGACAATAAGCTGGTGATCTGCGGCGCGGGCTATGTTTCCCTTGCCATGCTTTCGACCGGCAAACTGCTGGGCTTCCATGTTACCGTGATAGATGACAGGCTTGAATTTGTGAACAGGGCGATAGAGCGAGGAGCTGACAGAGTGCTGTTCAATAATTTTGAGGATGCCCTGCAAGAGATCAGCGGAGACAGCGACACATATTTTGTCATCGCTACGAGAGGCCACCGCTTTGATAAGGTATGTCTTCGCTCTGTATTAGATAAACCAAATGCCTATATTGGTCTGATGGGGAGCAAAAGGAGAGTCCTGATGCTCAGGCAGGAGCTTGAGGAAGAGGGCATAGACGGAGAGATGCTGGATCCGGTCCATATGCCGATAGGTCTCAGTATAGGTGCTGAGACGCCTGACGAGATAGCTATATCGGTAATGGCCGAGATAATACAGATCAAAAACAACATCAAATCAGGAGGATTTGACAGAGAGGTACTCGGAGCGATCGTTGAAGAGGGCAGAGAACGCGCTGTGCTTGCCACTATCGTTGCGCGTCAGGGATCGGCGCCCCGCGGGATCGGGACTAAGATGCTGATTTGCCGTGAACGCATAATCGGAACTATCGGCGGCGGCTGCCTCGAGGGAAGTGTGATAGCCAAAGCGCGGAGACTGCTGATGACCGGCGGTGCAGGACCGGTAATACTTGATGTGGATATAAGCACGGAGACCGCTGAGGATGAGGCAATGGTCTGCGGCGGCAGGATCAAGGTGCTCCTGGAAGCGGTATAAAATGAAGACATGATAAATGCCGGGTGCTCAGGCTGCGAGTCTCCCGGCTGTTATTATATCCTGATCGCTGCTTCGGCTATTCGGCGGCCAGAACGTCCGGCGTATGCAGCCAGTTCTCTCTCATGTTTTTTCGGGCGGATTCGAGATCTCCGGCTTCAACGGCTTCTATGATTCTGTTGTGCTCGTGAATGAGCTCATCCATTCCGCCGACCTTGCTGTAATATATATTTTCTATACGCGCGGCGTGTCCGTGCAGTATCTCACAGAATGATTTGAGGAAATCATTGCCTGCAAGTCCGATGATCACATCGTGAAATTCCTTGTCAGAGGAGCGGCATCCCTTTATATCATGGCTTTTGTATGCCTGCATGAAGCTTTCGTTGATGCGCCGCAGATCTGCGGTGACGCTTGTGTCCATTTTATCGAATGCGAATTCTATCGCCATGACATGCAGCTCGGCCAGCATCCTGTACGTCTGAGGAATGTCGACCGAGTCTGTTTCACTTACGCGGCTCTCGCGGCCCGGACGGACATCTATGAGCTTTTGTTCAGCCAGCATCTGCATCGCTTCTCTTACAGGCGTGCGGCTTACGGAAAAATATTGAGAAAGCTCGCTGTCGAGTATCTTTTCACCCGGCTGCAGCGTCCCGTCTATGATCCAGTCTCTCAGCGCCTCATATATGCGTACCTTTGCGCTCTTAGGCGCCTCAAATGATTATTTCTTCGGAATAGGCATGGTATGTCCTCCGTTTACAGAATCGGCGGCGTTTTCCGCCACCTGAACAGCCTCTGCTATGAGCCTGCAAATTATAACCAATATATTGCGTTCTGCGTATTCATTATATATATACTGCATACAAATAGCAATCATTATGGTATATTTGAATCATATAGGATAACTGTGGAGCTGCAATTCACCGATCAGCCTGAAAGACAGCTCTGAATAGCCGCGCGGCCGATGTGTCCCGAGCGAGGAACGTAAGCTGGCTGATCGGTGAATTGTAACACTGTGAATGTGCATTAAGGAGGTTTACTGTATGAAGAATGTCAAATGCCTCAGATGCATCAAGTGCGGCAGAGAATACGAAGCGGCGCCTGATGCGACTACCTGTGAATGCGGAGGGATCCTGGACGTAGTGTACGACTACGACTACATCAGATCAGTATCGAGTCCTGAATCCATTTCCGCAAGTGACAACTATACCATGTGGCGTTACCGCCCGTTTCTGCCTGTCGAAGAAGACACGAAGCAGCCGCCTCTGAGAGTAGGCTGGTCGCCACTGTACGATGAACCGCGCATGGCGGAAAAGCTCGGTATACGCAAGCTGTATCTTAAGGATGACGGTCTGAACCCTACAGCCTCACTCAAGGACAGAGCCAGCTCGATGGGCGTAGCAAAAGCGATAGAAGCCGGCTATGATACCATCGCGTGCTCGTCGACAGGCAACGCCGCGAGCTCGCTTGCCGGAAATGCCGCAGCCGCAGGACTCAAGACATATATATTTGTGCCTGAGAGAGCGCCTATAGGCAAGGTCGCGCAGCTCAAGATATTCGGCGCGACTGTTATTTCCGTTAAGGGAAACTACGAAGAGACCTTCGAGCTTTCCAAAGACGCCATTGACGAATACGGCTGGTACAACAGGAACGCGGCGATCAACTGCTATCTGATGGAAGGCAAAAAGACCGTCGCTCTTGAGATCGCGGAACAGCTCGGATGGCAGGCTCCTGACTATGTAGCGCTGTCGACAGGCGACGGCTGCACCATCGCCGGAGTCTGGAAGGGCTTCAAGGATCTGTACAGCGCGGGATTTATCGATAAACTCCCTAAGCTGATCTCGGTGCAGTCCGTAAACACCTGTCCTATCAATATAGCTGCCCGCACGGGAGAACCGTGGCAGCCTATGGAAGAGAACACCATCGCGGATTCTATCTCTGTAGGAGTACCGCGCAATCCTGACAAGGCAATAAACGCAATAGTAGAGTCTCAGGGCATCCCTGTAGAGGTAACTGACGACGAGATCCTCGAAGCTATGAGAGTGACCGGAAGGGAATGCGGTGTGTTCGGTGAACCGGCCGGAGTTACCGGAATGGCAGGACTCACAAAGCTCTGCGCCGAGGGCAGGATACCTGCGGACGCAAGCGTTGCGGTCATAGTATACGGAATCGGACTTAAGGATACGGCAAACGGCATCAAGGCAGCGGGAGAACCGATCAGGCTCGAGCCTGATATGGAAAAGCTGCGCAAGGTGCTGGCCGAGCAGTAACAAACAAATTCACGCAGCCGGTAATGAGTAAATGGTGACGGTTCCCGGCTGCGGAGAGAGCTGTAACGTACAAAAAAACTCGCCGATAAAAGAGCGGAGAAATCTATTGTCAGAATTATTGAACTGATTTATAATTATTACATCATATATTTTCCTGTTATAGGGTGCCGAGTTATACCCTTAACGGGGTTTCTGTATTTGTGAAGTTACAGGGAGGAAAAATTATGAGAAAGTATTTAGCGTTATTGCTCAGCGTGACCATGGTTATGGTAATGCTCGCGAGCTGCGGCGGCGGAAGCAGCGAGGGCGGAGAAGAAGGCGGTGACGGCGGCGATTTCAAGGTCGGCCTTATCTGTCTCCACGATGAAAACTCCACCTATGACCTTAACTTTATCAACGGCTTCAATGAAGCCACCGAAAAACTGGGTGTTACCGGAATCATCAAGAAGAACGTTCCTGAAGGTCAGGAATGCTATGATGCAGCAGGTGAGCTCGTAGACGAGGGATGCCAGCTGGTCATTTCCGATTCATTCGGTCATCAGGACTTCATGCTCCAGGCAGCTCAGGAATTCCCTGATGTACAGTTCGTAAGCTGCACAGGAACAAATGCTGCAGGTGCGGGACTCGACAACTTCCACAATGCGTTCGCTTCGATCTACGAAGGACGTTATCTGGCCGGCGTTGCTGCAGGAATGAAGCTCAATGAGCTCGCTGAAGCTGGCAAGCTCAAAGGCGACAAGCCTAAGATGGGTTATGTAGGCGCGTTCACATATGCGGAGGTAGTATCCGGTTACACATCGTTCTACCTTGGCGCAAAGAGCGTATGTCCTGACGTAACAATGGACGTAACATTCACTGGTTCATGGTATGACGAGACAGCCGAGAAGGAAGGTGCTACAAAGCTGATCCAGGGCGGCGCTGACCTTATCAGCCAGCACGCTGACTCCATGGGAGCTCCTACAGCATGTGAGAACGCCGGTGTTCCTGACGTTTCGTACAACGGCTCCACAAAGGATGCATGCCCGAACACATTCATCGTTTCGTCAAGGATCAACTGGGAACCGTTCTATGAAAAAGCAATCACAGCAGTTCAGAACGGCGAATCCTTCGACACGAACTGCACAGGTACACTTGACGACGGTTCAGTACAGCTGACAGAGATCAATGAGGATGTAGCTGCTGAGGGTACTGCCGATAAGATCGCGGAGGTCGAGGCAGGTCTCAAGGACGGATCGATCCACGTATTCGATACCAAGCTGTGGACATCTGAGGGCAAGACTCTCACAGAGTACACAGTTCCTGAGGCAACATACGCAGACTTTGATCCGGCGAATTCCAAAAAGATTCTCGAAGGCGGATACTTCCATGAATCCGAGTTCAGATCGGCTCCATACTTCGATATCTCGATCGATGGAATCAATCTGCTCGATACAGCATTCTAAATCAAACGTCACTCATGATTGTTCAATAAGCTTGACCGGTCTTGCAGCAGCGGGGCCGGTCAAAATTTCAAAAGAAAAGAGATTTAGTCTTGGAAAGGGGGCATATTTTGCAGGATAGCAGAACAGCCGCTGTTTCGATGAGAAACATCACTAAGACATTTGGCACTATCGTGGCCAACAATAAAGTCGATCTCGATATTTACAGAGGGGAGATCCTTTCGCTCCTCGGCGAGAACGGCTCGGGAAAGACGACTCTCATGAACATGCTTGCCGGCATTTATTACCCGGATGAAGGCGAGATCTTTATCGATGGTAAGCCGGTGCAGATATCTTCTCCGAAGGATGCCTATAATCATGGTATCGGCATGATACACCAGCATTTCAAGCTGGTGAATGTGTTCACGGCTGCCCAGAATATCGTTCTCGGCATGGATACCGATCAGGACGGCAAGCATATCTCAAAGGGCAAGCTGGACATTGACACACCGTCGAAGCGTATCCGCGAGATATGCGATGCTTACGGCTTTGATGTAAATCCCGATCAAAAGGTCTATGACATGTCTGTGTCGCAGAAACAGACTGTAGAAATAGTCAAGGCTCTTTACAGAGGCGCTGAGATACTGATACTCGATGAGCCGACAGCGGTGCTTACTCCGCAGGAGACCGAGAAGCTTTTCACAGTGCTGCGCAATATGAGAGCAGACGGAAAGACTGTAGTGATAATCACGCATAAACTGCACGAGGTGGAGGCGATCTCAGATAAGGTGGCCATACTTCGTAAGGGCGAATATATCGGAACACTGATAACAAAGGAGACCAACGCCCAGGAAATGACCAACATGATGGTAGGGCGCGAGGTCAAACTAAATATAGATAGGCCTGAGCCTCATGACGTCAAGCCGAGAATAGAGGTCAGCGGTCTCACGGTAAGATCATCTGACGGGCTCCTGAAGCTGGATGACGTATCATTTACGGCGAACGCCGGTGAGGTGCTCGGCATAGCCGGCATCTCAGGCTGCGGCCAGAAGGAATTGCTTGAGGCGATAGCAGGGCTGCAGGAGATAGAGAGCGGCGAGATCAATTACGTTGAAGACGACGGCTCCAGATCCAGCCTTATAGGCGTTGATCCTGTTGAGATAGAGGCGAAGGGAGTACAGCTCTCCTTTGTTCCGGAGGACAGGCTCGGCATGGGCCTTGTCGCCAATATGGATCTTGCAGACAACATGATGCTGAGATCGTTCAGATTCGGAAAGGGCGCTTTTACAGACCGTAAGAGCCCGCACAAACTGGCTGAAAAGGTAGTAAAAGATCTCGAGGTCGTTACGCCGAGCATAGAGACTCCGGTAAGGAGACTCTCCGGAGGAAATGTCCAGAAGGTGCTCGTAGGCCGCGAGATAGAGCGTGCACCTTCGGTGCTTCTTACTGCCTATGCCGTGAGAGGCCTCGATATCAACGCGTCATACACTATCTATGATCTTGTGAATCAGCAGAAGGATCGAGGTGTAGCCGTTATATTCGTAGGCGAGGACCTTGATGTACTTCTCGAACTTTCAGACCGCATACTGGTGCTTTGCGGAGGCAAGGTAAGCGGTATAGTCGATGGAAGGACAGCAGACAAGAATGGAGTCGGTCTCATGATGACAAAGCTGGGAGGTGAGGCAGTTGGATAGAAAAGAGAAAGAACCTTTGATCCACATAACCAAGCGCAAGATGATCCCAAAGAAACAGGAATGGGCGATCAGGCTTGGAGCCATACTTGCAGCACTTGTCGTGTGCGCTGTCATCACGACGCTTACTACCCATCTGAATCCGTTTGCTGTTTATGCGTCTATGTGGGAGGGCTCGTTTGGAAGCGAGCGTAAGATATGGGCTCTGCTGAAGGAGCTCTCTATATTGCTGATGATCTCCGTGGCTCTGGCTCCGGCATTCAAGATGAAATTCTGGAACCTCGGCGGCGGCGGACAGGTAATGGCAGGCGTTCTGGCCACTACCACATGCATGATACTCTTCGGCGATAAGATGGGAAATGTACCGTTGATACTGCTCGCGCTTGTGACTTCACTTGCGGCCGGAGCGCTGTGGGCGTTCATACCGGCTTTTTGCAGGGCGAAATGGAACACAAACGAAACACTGTTCACACTGATGATGAACTATGTCGCGACACAGATCGTCGCCTACTTTATCATCATATGGGAGAAACCTAAGGGCTCCGGCAAGATCGGCGTCATCAATCAGAGCAGCCGCGCAGGATGGCTTCCGTATCTGGGAGGCAAACAGTACATGCTGGTAGTTCTGATAGCAATAGCTGTGACCATATTCATGTACATATATCTAAAGTACAGCAAACACGGCTATGAGCTCACTGTCGTAGGCGAGAGCCAGAATACAGCCAAATACGTCGGCATAGATGTCGGCAAGGTCATCATTCGCACACTGGTGCTCTGCGGCCTGATATGCGGTCTCACCGGCTTCCTGCTGGTATCGAGCACCGACCATACAATGACCACTACCCTGGAGGGCGGAAGAGGATTCCTCGGAGTCATGGTTGCGTGGCTGGCTCATTTCAACCCTATCGGAATGGTGCTTTCGGCGCTGCTGATGGTATTCATGGCCAGAGGCTCCGGAGAGATATCAACGGCATTCGGGCTTAATAAGTCCTTTGGTGACATACTCACCGGCGTGATACTCTTCTTCGTCATCGGAAGCGAGTTCTTCATCAATTATCAGATACACTTCCGCAAATCATCGAAGGGAAAGGAGGCTGCTGATGTTTAGTTTAATAACATTTCTGCCGAGAGCAATAGTGCAGAGCGTGCCGCTGCTGCTCGGCTGCGTCGGCGAGACGCTCAACGAAAAATCCGGCAGCCTTAACCTCGGTATCCCGGGCGTAATGTATGTAGGAGCTATATCAGGTGTTATCGGCTCATTCTTCTATGAAACGAGTGCGGGAGAGAATTTTAACCCTGTCATAGGTATCATAATTCCTCTTGTGACATGTCTGCTCGGCTCGCTGATGATGGGACTGATATTCTGTCTGCTCACAGTAACTCTGAGAGCCAACCAGAACGTGACCGGTCTTGCGATGACTACCTTCGGTGTCGGCTTCGGCAACTTTTTCGGAGGCTCCATCATCAAGCTGACGGGAGCAGATGTACCGTCGATCGCGCTTTCCGCTACGAGCAAGGCCTTCAAGACCTCGCTTCCATTTGCGGATAAAGCAGGGGTGGCAGGAGATCTCCTGCTGTCATACGGATTTATGACTTATGTAGCTATTCTGATAGCAGTCATCACATCGTTTGTTCTGAAGAAGACCAGAACGGGCCTTGAGCTCAGAGCGGTAGGTGAGAACCCTGCTACTGCTGACGCAGCGGGTATCAACATCAACAGATATAAATACTTTTCGATATGCATCGGCTGCATGATCGCCGGCCTCGGCGGACTCTATTATGTAATGGATTACGCCAATGGCGTATGGTCGAACGACGCGTTCGGTGACAGAGGATGGCTCGCGATAGCACTCGTAATATTCTCGATCTGGCGTCCAAACTGGGCGGTATGGGAATCGATGCTGTTCGGAGGACTTTACATACTGTATCTGTATATCCCGACAGGAGCCAATTTTGCGATGAAGGAGATATACAAGATGCTGCCTTACATCGTAACTATCATCATGCTGATAGCTATCAGCCTCAGAAACAAACATGAGAACCAGCCGCCGGAAGGCCTTGGTCTGCCGTACTTCAGAGAAGACCGGTAGAGCGCCTTATCGGTACAGCAGCTGGGAATCTGATTATTTACAGAAACCGGGAAAAGGCGCATGATGCGCCTTTTCGTTTTAAAAAGTAAGATCAGGAACATAAGACGTAAGTAACAGGTATTACATACATAACAGGAGCAAAAATGGTTGAGATCCCATCAGGATTATTTACGGATAAGAATCATCTTGCAGAGGCAATTGAGCTTGCGAAGGATCATAAACGCAGACTCCATGAGATGCCTGAGATGGCATTCAATGAGCACAGGACAACAGAATACATAAGGGAGGTGTGCAGCGCATATCCGCTCAGCCTCATAGATTTAGGCATGGATACGGGCCTTGTATATCTGCTGGATGCCGGACGCGATGAAGCAGTGGCGCTCAGAGCGGATATAGACGCGGTACCGACGGCAAACGGGCCGCTTCATCTCTGCGGCCATGACGCGCACAGCAGCACATTGATAGGCGCCATCCACTATCTCTGCGCGGTAAAGGACAGTCTGCCATGCAACGTGGTATTTATTTTCCAGCCGGCAGAAGAGGGAACACGAGGCGCGAAGGCTGTTCTCGAGCACGGCCTGCTGGATAAGCTTCCTCAGCGTCCGTCCTGCATCTTCGGAATACACAACAGGCCAGAGGAGGACTGCGGAAACATCGTCGTGCACAGGGGCCCGCTGATGTCCGAAAAAAGCGTTTTCAGAATAACGATAAACGGCAAACCGGGACACGGCTCTCTGCCGCACAAATGCGTCGACCCGGTAGTTGCCGCGGCTTCGATAATATGCGGCATCCAGACCATAGTCAGCAGAAATATCGATCCGTTCGAGCCTGCCATATGCACGGTCAACAGCATCAAGGCCGGAGACTCCGAAAGCTCCGCGCCTGAAAACGCGTATATAACCGGATATATAAGATCATTCGATCATAATACACACGAGCACATGGCAGACAGACTGACGGAGCTTGCGATGGATATTTCAAAGGCTTATCAGTGCAGATGCAGGGTCTCGATAACTCACATGGTGCCTGCAGTGGATAACACGCAGGAGATGTATGAAAAGGCTATGAAGGCAGCGCGGGCGGTCGTTTCGGAAAAGCACATAATTGACTGCAGGGCTGTCCTGGCATCGGAGGATTTCGCGGTCTATGGAGAACATATCCCGTCATTCCTGTACTGGGTGGGAAGCGGGATCCCTGGCAAACAATGCGCATCCTGGCATGATCCGGCGTTTGAGATGGATACTCGTTATATGGAAACAGCAGTGCCTCTGATGTGTGCGTCTGTCCTGACGCACTGATAATTACATATGGAAATAAACATACGAAAATTTACATGCGGATATTTTACATACTGAACAAAATGAAAGGTGCTTACTATGCCATATACTTTCACGGTGAATGGGACTGAGAGGACAACTGAAGAGCTAAAGCCTCTGCTGAGATATCTCAGAGATGATCTTAAGCTGTACTCTGTCAAGGACGGCTGCTCTGAAGGAGCTTGCGGTACATGCACTATCATAGTGGACGGAAGGGCGATGAGATCGTGTGTGCTTACGACTGCCAAGGCTGAGGGCAAGGATATCGTTACTGTCGAAGGTCTGTCTATCAGGGAAAAGGAAGCTTTTACCTTCGCTTTCGGGACATGCGGATCTGTGCAGTGCGGTTTTTGCATACCCGGGATGGTCATGTCTGCCAAAGCCCTGATAGATCAGAACCCGGATCCTTCTGATGATGAGATCAAAAAAGCCATAAGAGGCAATATCTGCCGCTGCACCGGATACAAAAAGATAATAGCCGGTATCAAAAGAGCTGCCGCTGTGCTGAGAGGTGACGAAGACATCAAGTATGTAGCACAGTTCACAGATGAGGATAAGAAGGGCCATTTTGAATTTATATCGGTAGACGGTACGCCTTACGATCCGGCTCTGACATCAGGCATCGCAAACTACCATGTTTCCAAATACGCCGCGAGATACGGCATCGGACAGAGCGTTTTCCGTACAGATGTCAGGAAAAAGGTGCTGGGATACGGCAAATACCCTGATGATATAGGGCCTGAGTATTTCGTGCCCGCTGACAGGACAGAGCTCATCAAGGACCTCGCGGGATGGACCGATGAGGATATAGAGAAGGCCCGTGAAAGGGGCGGTCTGTGTACAGGCTCCAACGTCTACAGGAAAGGCGAGCACGGATGCAATGTATGCACGATAGTCGATCCTGAGATGCCGCCAATGGCATACGCCTCGGCAGTGAGATCAGACTATCCGAGAGCATTAGTTAAGAAAATCAATAAGGCAAAGGCGGAGTCTCTGCCGGGAGTCCTCGGTGTGCTGACGGCTGAGGATGTACCGCATAACAAGGTGGGGCATATACAGCCGGACTGGGATGTTATGATCGCAGAGGGAGATACTACCAGGATGGTTGGTGACGCGATATGCCTGGTCGTTGCCGAGACGCCGTATATACTGGAGCAGGCCAAAAAAGCTGTAGAGATAGAATACGAGCCTCTCGAACCTGTGAGAAGCATAGAGGAGGCAAGGGCGGAGGGAGCTCCTGTTATACACCCCGAATCAGGAGCCGCTGACAACCTCTGCCAGAAGAGGCATGTTGTGAGGGGCGACGCGGCAGGGGCACTCGCAAACTCAGCGCATACAGCTTCAGCCAGGTTCCGCACGCCTTTTACCGAGCACGCGTTTCTTGAACCTGAGTGCGCGGTGTCATTTCCGTACGGGAACGGAGTAAAGATACTCTCGACGGATCAGGGAGCATATGATACGAGGCGCGAGGTGCTTATGATGTTCGGCTGGGAGGATACGCCTGAGAGGGTCGTGGTCGAGAACCAGCTGATAGGCGGAGGCTTCGGCGGCAAGGAGGATGTGACGACACAGCATATCTCTGCCCTGGCTGCTGTCAGATTCGGGAGGCCTGTCAAGGTAAAATTCAGCCGCGCCGAATCGCTCAGAGTCCATCCTAAGAGACATGCGATGGACGGAACCTTTACCATAGGCTGCGATGAGAACGGGATACTCACCGCGCTCAACTGTGAGATCAATTTTGACACCGGCGCGTACGCGAGTCTCTGCGGACCTGTGCTTGAGCGGGCATGTACGCACAGCGTAGGACCGTATAATTACCATAATACGGATATAAGGGGCTACGGTTATTACACCAACAATCCGCCTGCCGGGGCATTCAGGGGCTTCGGTGTATGTCAGAGCCAGTTCGCGCTCGAATCTCTGATCAATGTGCTCGCCGAAAAGGTTGGAATCAGCCCGTGGGAGATCAGATACCGCAACGCGACAGAGCCCGGCGCGGAGCTTCCGAACGGCCAGCTCGCGGATATTTCCACGGCGCTGAAGGAAAGTCTTATGGCGGTAAAGCCGTACTATGACGCGGCGCCAAAGGACAGGGTAGGCATAGCCTGCGCGATGAAGAATGCAGGAGTCGGTGTAGGTCTGCCTGATAAGGGCAGGGCAAGGCTTATAGTGAAGGATGGCGTAGTCTATATCTATACAGCCGCATCCGACCTGGGACAGGGATGCCAGACCGTGTTCTGTCAGGATGTCGCTCAGGCTACCGATCTGCCGATTTACAAGATAAGAAACGGCATAGCAAGTACAGAGAATTCGCCTGATTCGGGAACAACATCCGGGTCAAGACAGACGCTTGTTACGGGCGAGGCTGTCAGAGGCGCGGCGCTGCAGCTCAGAAAAGCCATGGATGAAGAGGGTGTCACCTATGATACTCTTGACAGGATGAACGGCAGAGTGTTCGAATACGAGTATTTTGAACCGACAGACAAGCTCGGCTCGGATAAACCTCATCCTAAGAGCCATCTGGCTTACGGCTATGCTACCAATGTTGCCGTACTTGATGAGGATGGAAGAGTGACAGATATATATGCCGCTTTTGACGCGGGAAGAGTTGTGAATCCGCTTTCAATGTCGGGCCAGATAGAGGGCGGAGTGCTGATGGGCATGGGATATGCCGTCAGCGAGGACTGGCCGCTCGAGGACTGTGTTCCAAAGGCAAAATACGGGACTCTCGGTCTGCTGCGGGCGACAGATATACCGGATATTCACGCGATACACATAGAAAAGGACAAGCAGCTGGACGCTGCTTATGGCGCCAAGGGTATAGGGGAGATTACGACTATACCGGCAGCGCCGGCGATCGCAGGCGCGTATTACGCGAGAGACGGCGTGCTCAGGACCAGCCTGCCGCTGCAGGACACATTTTACAAAAAGAAAAAACAATAACTGTTACAGGAGGTTGCAGGCCATGGCAAGGGGAATGAAGAGAGCGGCAGGCGACGATTATTACAAGCCTGTGACCAAAACCGTAAAATTCAGAGTCACAGTGAAATGAGACAATAGGGACGGTTCGTGAGTCAAAGAGAACCGTCCCCCATTGACAGATAAAAAACGGGAACATCGAGATAATAGCTCTCGGTGTTCCCGCTCTGATTCAAATAATAGTTATTTCTTTTCCTTGTATACCGAGTCGCAGTATATGCAGCGGTATTTTTTGTTTGCAGGATCAGCCAGCCAGAACTGATGTACTATATCCTGCTCTACGGATGTGATGCATCTCGGATTGCGGCACTCGATGACTCCGGTAAGCTTCTCGGGCAG
>JAFRGH010000112.1 GCA_017433945.1 Mogibacterium sp.
AAGATAGCAGCAGGCGAAGTCATAGAGAGGCCTGTTTCGGCTGTAAAGGAGCTGCTTGAAAACTCAATAGATGCAGGCGCTTCACAGATCATTGTTGAGATAAGAAACGGCGGCAAGTCGTATATCAGGGTAACAGATGACGGCAGCGGAATAGATCCGGACGAAGCGGAGACCGCTTTTCTCAGACATGCCACCAGCAAGATCAGCAGCATCACGGACCTTGACAATATAATGTCTCTTGGTTTCCGCGGCGAGGCTCTCGCAAGCATAGCGGCGGTGTCGAAGATAACGCTCGTCACCAGGAAAGCTGACAAGCCTGCCGGGACACGACTTATGCTGCACGGCGGCAAGGTCATTTCTCATGAGACTGCAGGCGCGAACCCGGGAACGACAATACTGGTCGAGGATATCTTTTATAATACGCCGGCCAGACGCAAATTCATGAAGTCTGACGCGCGTGAGGCTTCGGTGATCATCGAGCTGGTGCAGGAATACGCCATTTGCTATTCCGGCGTCAGATTCATGATGATCAATAACGGAAATGCCGTATTCTCTACAAGAGGAGACGGGGATACACTGACGGCGATCACAGATATCTATTCAGATAAAGATCATTCGAGACTGATAGTAGTGGCAGACGGAGAGGTCAGAGGATATATTTCAGATCCGGGCACGACAAGATCGACGAGGCGGGGACAGCTTTTCTTTGTGAACGGCAGGCTCGTAAGCAGTCCTGTCATCGAAAAAGGCCTCGAAAAGGGGTACGGAGGCAGAGTGTTCGCGGGTTATCCGATAGCGATACTCTTCATCGACGCAGATCCGCACGATATAGATGTAAACATACATCCCGGCAAGAGGGAGATAAGATTTTTGCATCAGAATGAGGTCATCGAAAAGATATCCGCTGCGGTCTCCTCGGCTCTCGAGAGCAGGTTCGCAGTGCCTAAGGCGGTCATTCCCGAGCGCAGAGAGCCTGCAGAGGAGGATCAGACATCAGCTCCATCCGAAGCAGCAGAAGCATACGAAACATCAGCCGCAGCCTCTGCAGAAGCCTCCGCATCAGCTGGTGATACAGAGGCTTCTGCCGGAACTGTGCGTAATAACAAGCAAAGTGAATATGAAGCAGCATTAGAGGAAAAAAACACTTATACCGGGCAGAGCTCTATAAGAGAGTATCTGAGCCGGCTCGAGCGAAGCGAGAAGCCTGCCGCCGCGGCTGTAAGGCCGGACGAGGCTTCCCCGGAGCTGCCGCGGACCGAGCGGGCAGCGAAGCAATTTGATTTTTCGGAACTTGAATACAGGGGATATGTATTCGATACATACATCATCATGCAGGGCCGGGATCAGCTGTTCATCTTCGACCAGCACGCGGCTCATGAACGAATTTTTTACGAGAAGCTTACGGACAGGTATCGCAGCGCGGATCAGCTGCCGCAGCCGATACTGACGCCGTTTATCATAAATGTCAGCCCGGATGTATATCATAAAGAACGCGGATGGCTGGAAATCCTCGCCAGAATAGGATATGATATCAGCGACTTCGGAGCAAACTCTTTTATCATAAGGGGAATCCCTTCGTATATGAGCATGACCGAAGCCGAAGCCTTTGCTTCATCGTTCTGTGACGATCCCGATACCGGATCCGTCAACAGTGTGGTAATAGACAAACTCATAATGAGATCGTGCAAATCCGCAGTCAAGGGAGGCGAACGACTCTCATCAATGGAGATAAACGATCTGATCAGGGAGCTCTCTGAATGCCGTAATCCGTACGCATGCCCGCACGGCAGGCCTACTTTTATAAGGATCGGCAGATATGATATCGAGAGATCATTCAAAAGGAAATAAATATGAAAGATAAAACCGTATATATTATCTCGGGACCGACAGCTGTCGGCAAGAGTGTAATAGCCTATTATCTCGCCAAACGCATAAGGGGCGAGATAATCAACTGTGATTCCATACAGCTGTACCGGTTTATGGACATAGGCAGCGCCAAGCCGTCGGACAACGAGATGCACAAGATAAAGCACCATCTTTATTCCATAGTAAATCCGGATTACAACATGACTGCAGCGACCTATCAGAAGCTCGCGCTCAGAGTCATAGACGACATACTGGAAAGGGGAAAGACACCTATACTCTGTGGAGGAACGGGACTTTACCTCAATTCCATTATTTACGACATGAATTTTGCCGGGCACCAGTCTGATCCCGCGCGCAGGAAAGAGCTCGAGGAAATGGCGGAGAGAATGGGCGGAGAATACATGCACAAGTATCTCGAGGCCCTTGATCCCGACTCGGCATCACGCATACATCCGAATAATACCCGCAAAGTCGTCCGGGCCATAGAGGCTTATGAGTACGGAAACGGCATACGCAATCTCTCGGACTGCAGGCTGAACCCTGATTATGATTTTAAATTCATCGCTCTTACCATGGACAGGCAGTGGTTGTATGAAAGGATCAACAACAGAGTCCTCAGGCTGATCAAGGACGGGCTCGTTGACGAGGTGAGGTGGCTGCTCGAGCAGGGCTACTCACTCGAAAATCCTTCGATGAAGGGCATTGGCTACAAGGAGGTCGTCGGATACATCCTGGGTGAATACAGTCTGGATGACGCCAAGGAGCTGATAATGAAGAACACGCGCCACTATGCAAAAAGGCAGCTGACATGGCTCAGGAGATACGGCAATGTCAAATGGATCGAGATCAAAAGAGGTGAGAGCGTAGGGAGCATCGTGGACAAGATACTCGCGATCAGCAGATCGCAGACAAGGGATCAGAGATGATCAGCGTGCCTGAGATGATCCGGGAACAAATGCACTAATGGCCAGAAAAACAATAGATAAAACCGAATTTCACTCGCATAACAAGAGTGACAAGCCTGATAATATCGTTCAGAAGGAGAACGATATTTTTCTGCAGTGTGAGGCGCTCCAGCACGAGCTGCCCGCGTTTATGCGCCCTTATTTTACCTATCTCAAAGGCAATGTGCTGCCCATGACCAGACTGGCATATCTGCATGATGTCAAATTCTTCCTCAATTACCTGATAAACGAAACTGATCTGACGGATGCGGCGGTGCCCAAAGATATCAGGGACAGTGAGCTGGGCGAGGTCGAAGCGCAGGATGTAAATCTCTTCCTCGACTACTGCCGCAGATATGTGGTAGACAACGGCGATACCATGACTGTATTTGAAAACAACAACCGTTCTCTGGCCCGCAAAAAATCTTCGATATCGGTTCTGTTCAAGCAGCTGTACCGCGACGGGATATTGGAAAAGAATATCACAGATGGCTTTGATCCTGTAAAGGTCCCGAAGCCCGGCGAGCGCGAGATCAAGGCTCTGCAGGACGATGAGGTCATGATCATGCTCGATGCCGTTTCGAGCGGCAGCGGGCTCACGCCTCATGAGAGGTCATACTGGGAGAGGACGAAGCTCAGGGACAAGGCCATACTTGTGCTGTTCGTGACCTACGGCCTGCGCCTGAGCGAGCTGCAGCAGCTCAACGTGTCGTCATTTAATTTTTCAAGAGGTGAATTCAAGATATACCGCAAGAGGGGCAAGGAGTCCCTGATGCCGATAAACCGCTCCGTCGAGATGGTGCTGACTGAATACATCAGCACGGAGAGAACGACCGTCACAGCCGAAAATACAGCCGATGAGGACGCTCTTGTCCTGTCGCTCCAGGGCAAACGCATGACGGAGAGGGCTATACGCGAGCTTGTCAAAAAATACACCTCGATCGCTATGGGGACTTCGAGGAAATCCGGATACAGTCCGCACAAGCTCCGGGCCACTGCGGCAACATCTCTTATCAATCGCGGCAACTCGATATACGATGTCCAGACGCTGCTCGATCACGAGCAGGTCACTACCACCCAGCTTTATGCTCAGCACAGGATGGACGCAAAGCGTGATCTTGTGAAGGACATGGACTGGGAACTTGAAAGAAAGGATGAAAAATAGCATTGTCTCTCAAATATAATGATTATCTGAAGGAAGAATTCGGTATAGATGAAAAGGTCCTGGCTGCCGTCGAAAGGGCTGAGGATCAGCTGGCGGAGCGTTTTAAAGAGATCGATGATATCTGCGCTGTCTGCCAGATGAAGGTTCTCAAGGCTTTTCAGGACAATCATATAAACGCGACTCATTTTGACTGGAGCATGGGATACGGCTATGACGATCCGGGCAGGGCGGCCGTCGAAAAGGTATACGCATCGGTGTTCCGAACAGAGGCGGCTCTCGTGAGGCCTAATATAGTCAACGGG
>JAFRGH010000113.1 GCA_017433945.1 Mogibacterium sp.
ATGAAGAATACATCGCGGTCATTGGAATACTTGGAGGCGAACCACTGTATCCTCTCCTTGTTCTCGAGCACGCGCTCTATCTTGTCAGGCAGCGCCTGCAGCTCTTCGATGTAGTATCTGTAATCGCTTTCGTCCAGCCTTCCCTTTGCGTATGCGAGAGCCAGCGCCAGAGCGTACATCGCTGCGAGCTGTGTGCTGTATGCCTTGGTCGTCGCGACCGCGATCTCCGGTCCCGCAAGGGTATAGAGAACATTGTCGGCTTCTCTTGCTATAGTAGAGCCTACCACATTGACCACCGCCAGAGTTCGGATACCCTTTTCCTTAGCCTCTCTCAGAGCCGCCAGCGTATCCGCTGTCTCTCCCGACTGCGAAATGACCACAAGCAGCGCGTCCTTATCTATAAGCATCTTTTTATATCTGAACTCGGACGCGAGCTCCGCGTGAACAGGTATCTCCGCCAGGTCCTCTATCACGTACTGTCCTATCATGCCTGCATGCCACGCGGAGCCGCAGGCAGCGATCCTGACCTCGCTGATCCCGGCAAGAATATCCTCCGTAAGCCCCGCAACAGACAGATCTATCCTGCCGTCTTTTATGAGGCTCACCAGAGTGTCCCTGACAGCCTTAGGCTGCTCGTGTATCTCCTTCATCATGAAATGCTCGTAGCCGCCCTTTTCGGCAGCCTCTGCATCCCATGATATATGCGTGCTCTCAACCTCTACCTCGTCGCCGTTCAGGTCGAAGAAATGAGCTTCGCCCGGCAGCAGGCGCACAGACTGCAGGTTGTCGATATAGTAAATGTCTCTGGTGTACTTGAGGACAGCCGGAACATCAGAGGCAAGGAAGGTCTCCCCGTCAGCCACGCCGATGACCATAGGGCTGTCCTTTCTCGCGGCGTAGATCTCGCCCGGATAGTCCTTGAACATGAGAGCGAGCGCGTAAGAGCCGCGCACACGCACCATCATTCGGTTGATGGCATCTATTGGCCCTATCTTGTATTTTTTGTAGTAGTAATCGACCAGCTTGATCACTACCTCTGTATCCGTTGTACTGTAAAAAGTGTATCCGTGACCAAGAAGCTTACTCTTTAATTCTTCGTAGTTTTCGATTATGCCGTTATGGACTCCTACTACATCCGATTCGACAGGACCCGATGCCGAGCCGGTGGCGTTGCCGCTGACATGCGGATGGGCGTTCGTCTGCGAAGGTTCACCATGTGTAGCCCATCTCGTATGACCGATTCCGCAGGTTCCCGGCATGGCTTTGCCGTAATCCGTCTTTTCCGCCAGGTTCCTCAGTTTGCCCGTTGATTTGACGACCTCGGCAAGAGATCTGTCATCACGAACCGCAAGACCGGCGGAGTCATATCCTCTGTATTCGAGCTTTGAGAGTCCGTCAAGCAGTACAGGCGCCGCCTGCTGCCTTCCGGTAAAGCCTACAATTCCGCACATATCTCTTCTCCTTTTATTCTTTTAATCTATTATCTTTTTTATCGTTTTCGCAGATTATTTTGCCTTTGATTCTATGCTTTCGATGCTGAAATACTACTATAGCCGCTCCGGGTTTTGCAATAACGCACGGCATAATGCCGCAAAACTATTTTTTCCCTGCAGCATTTCCCGACGCCTTTACGAATTCTCTGAACAGAGGGTGTGCCCTGTTAGGTCTGCTCTTGAATTCAGGATGGTACTGCACGCCTACGAAGAAATCATTTTCGGGCAGCGTTACCGATTCGACAAGGCGTCCGTCAGGCGATGTGCCGGCGATCAGCATTCCCGCTGCCTCGAACTCGTCTCTGAAATCGTTGTTGAACTCGTAGCGATGCCTGTGTCTCTCGCTGATGCTGCGGCTGCCGTAGATACGCTCAAGCAGCGAGCCCTCTGCTATGCTGCACGGATACGCTCCGAGCCTCATCGTTCCTCCCTTAGGTATCTCTCCGTATTGATCAGGCATAAAATCTATCACCCTGTGCGCGCTTGTTTCATCGAATTCGCCCGAATCGGCATCATCATATCCTAGCACGTTTCTGGCATATTCGATGACAGCTATCTGCATGCCGAGGCATATGCCGAGATACGGAATATTATTCCTCCTCGCGTAGCCTGCGGCGCGTATCATGCCCTCTATGCCGCGGTCCCCGAAACCGCCCGGCACGATGATGCCGTCCGCGTCACCAAGTATTGATTCCTCTGTTTCCGCGCTTATGTCCTCTGCCTCTATCCATTTTATGTCGACAGCGCAGCCTGTTTCAAAACCTCCGTGCCTCAGAGCCTCGGCGACCGAAAGATAGGCATCATGCAGCCTGATATATTTGCCCACAAGGGCTATTTTCACCTCTTTGCCGCCCGCCTTGATCCTGCTTACAAGCTCCTTCCACTCCTCCATGTCGCACGGGCCGGCGTCTATGCCGAGCTCTCTGCAGACTATCCATGAGAAACGGGCCTTTTCGAGCATGAGAGGAGCCTCATATAATACCGGCAGAGTGATATTCTCTATGACACAGTCCCTCTTGACATTGCAGAACATCGCGATCTTGTCGTATATATCCTCATCTATGTGCCTGTCGGATCTCATTATTATGATATCCGGAGATATACCCATATTCTGCAGCTCCCTTACCGAATGCTGGGTCGGCTTGGATTTGTGTTCGCCCGAGCCCGTAATATACGGAACGAGCGTCACATGAATGAACAGGCAGTTTGATTTGCCCTGCTCTATGCTCACCTGCCTTGCTGCCTCAAGGAAGGGCTGGCTCTCGATATCGCCTACGGTTCCGCCTATCTCGGTTATTATCACATCGCTGTCTCCCTCTCTGCCGACGCTGTATATGAATTCCTTGATCTCGTCGGTTATGTGAGGAATGACCTGAACAGTGCTGCCAAGGTATTCGCCTCGCCTTTCCTTGTTGAGCACGTTCCAGTAGACCTTGCCCGTTGTCAGATTGGAAAATCTGTTCAGATCCTCATCGATGAATCTCTCGTAGTGTCCGAGGTCCAGATCCGTCTCGGCCCCGTCCTCGGTCACATAGACCTCGCCGTGCTGAAAAGGGCTCATGGTGCCAGGATCCACATTGATATACGGATCCAGCTTCTGCGCCGCGACCTTGAGTCCCCTTGCCTTGAGCAGCCTGCCGAGCGACGCTGCAGTTATCCCTTTTCCGAGTCCCGAAACGACTCCACCTGTCACAAAAATATATTTCTTATCCAGGTTATCCTGCCTCCTATTTCTCCCCGAACAGCAGCAGGCCGTAGTTTGGCAGAGGCCAGTATTTCTTTGAAGTCACCGCCTCGGCTGCGTCGCTGTCTGCCCGAAGCTGCTGCATTGCCGGCAGCAGCCTGTCCCTTATCACGGCCGCGTCCGCCGCGTAGTCCTCTCCGCTCAGTGAATCCAGCACGCTTACCATATTGTCCACGTCCGCATAGATTCTGTCAGTCTGCTCCGAAAGGAAGCTGACGATCTTTTGCTCAAATACACATTCGAGATCAGATATGAAGCTTCGTTTACGTACCGCGTTTCCCGCAAGCTCAGCGGTATATGCCTCGATCGCGGGAGCGATGCGTTTTACTGCCATTGACCTCATCGTCCTGGCCTCGATGCATATTGTCTTGCAGTAATTCTCAAGCATTATCTCGCATTTGGATTCGAGCTCCGATCTGTTGAAAACGCCCTGCTTTGTCAGCATTTCGACGTTTTTTTCATCCAGCAGATGAGGAACGCAGTCTGCTGTCGTCCTGTAGTTCGACAGACCTCTTCTCTCCGCCTCCTCTATCCATGCGTCGTTGTAGCCGTCGCCGTTGAATATGATCCTGCCATGGTCCCTCAGCGTCTCTCTGACGAGTCCGTATATATCCATTGTCACATCACCGGATCCCTCCAGTCTGCCTGCAAAGTAATCCAGTGATTCGGCAACGGCGCTGTTTATTATCACGTTAGGAAAGGCTATGCTGCTCATCGATCCCGGCATCCTGAACTCGAATTTGTTTCCGGTGAAGGCGAACGGCGATGTCCTGTTCCTGTCGGTATTGTCCCTGCGAAAACCCGGCAGCACGGCCGAGCCGAGCTTCATCCTCACATCCTTCTGCTTGTGATACGGGGCATCCTCTTCAAGCGAGTGAAGCACCTCGGTCAGCTCATCTCCG
>JAFRGH010000114.1 GCA_017433945.1 Mogibacterium sp.
ATTCATACGCTGATAGATCCGTTTGTTTATGCGCAGATCACATCTGCGCGGATTGAATCTGAAACGGATTACAAAAGGAGCTTATGCACACCCAAGAGGTCTGCATAAGCTCCTTTAATTATGTATTGATATGAGGCACGCGGCCCGGTTTAATGTCCGTCTCCTCTGCTCATAATATATGTGCTGTATATGTACTGCAATCTATTGATACAGCGCAGCGAGCTCATCTGCAAGGGCTTCGATCTGCGCCCTGCTCTCATCGTTCAGAGCCGAGAGTATCCTGACATCGTTTTCTGCGTATTCGAGATTTTTGCAGCCCTCGAGCATGCCCTTCATTGTTTTGGCGGCGACCGGAGCCCAGGATCCGTTCTCCATGAATGCCACATGCTTATTCTGATAATTTCTCTCAGTCAGCGAGTTGATATACTCCTTCATGAACGGGAATATATCGTTGTTGAACGTCGTTGTCGCGAACACCTGAGTGTCATATCTGAAGCCGTCCTCTACGCACTCTGCCATATCCGCGCGTGCCAGGTCATTAACGACTACCTCGCCCACGCCCTTTTCCTCGAGCTTCTGAGCAAGCAGCTCAACTGCTTTCTTTGTGTTGCCGTAAACCGAGGTATAGGATATGACGACGCCCTTTGATTCAGAGCCATATGACGACCAGGTATTATAGAGGTCGAGATAGTATCCGAGATCCTCGCTCAGAACAGGTCCGTGCAGAGGGCAGATGATCTGAATGTCGAGCGCTGCAGCCTTTTTGAGCAGAGCCTGCACCTGCATGCCGTATTTACCTACAATGCCGAAATAGTAGCGTCTCGCCTCACATGCCCAGTCTTCCTCGGCAAGATCGTGCGCTCCGAATTTGCCGAAAGCATCCGCGCTGAACAGGACTTTATCCGTATTGTCATAAGTCATGATGACTTCAGGCCAGTGTACCATAGGTGCAGCGATAAAGCTGAGCGTATGCGATCCGAGCTCGAGCGTATCTCCCTCTTTCACGACAACTCTTCTGTCAGCGAATTCCTCGCCCTCGAAGAAATTCTTCATAATCGTAAACGCCTTTTGCGATGAAACGATCTGCGTCTCAGGATACTCTGACATGAATCCCATTATGCTGCCGGAATGATCCGGTTCCATGTGCTGTATTACAAGATAGTCAGGAGCCTTGCCGCCAAGAGCTTCCTTTACGTTGGCTATCCACTCATCTGTAAAATTGCCGTCAACAGAATCCATTACAGCTGTCTTTTCATCACAGATCACATATGAATTGTAAGCCATTCCTTCAGGAACGATATAATGTCCCTCGAACAGATCGACATCGTGATCATTGACTCCGACAAATTTTATATCCTTTGTAATCGTCATTATATAATTCTCCCTTCAGTAAAGTTTTTTCATGTTACAATTCTGCCAAATGGATTCTACCACAAAGCTATGACTCTTGCCATACCCACGGACGGTAGATTATACTGAGTTCAAGGGAGGTGACTTGAAATGATGAAGCTGCCATTTACACAGGAACTCATGAACGGAACAGGCGAACCTGAATTCATAAGCTTCAGAAAGGCCGGACCTGAGGATATCGATGCTGTTATCGCCCTTCAGGACAGGATAGTTGACGCTCTTCCTGATAAGGATGTCTATGCGACGTCATCGAGGGAAGATTATCTCGAACAGCTGAAAGAGGATGTCTGCTTTGCTGCCGAATCGGGAGGTAAGCTTGCCGGTTTTTCGGTGATGGTGCCGAATGATCCTGATAACCCGCGCAACTACGGCAGATATCTTGATTATGACAGGGATCAGCTGGCTGCTACCGCATCCCTTGATCTGACCATGGTCGATCCCGAGTTCAGGGGACGCGGCATTCAGCGTATATTCAACAAGCTCAGAATAGGCACTGCCGTTGAGATGGGCGCTAAGGAAGGTCTCTGCACAATATCGCCGGACAACCCGTACAGCTACCGCAATTTCCTCGTCCTCAATTTTGAGATAATCGAGCAGAGAGAAATGTACGGCGGCAAGCAGCGCTACATACTCAGAAAAGTATTCAGATAGCTGATTATCCGTCTGATCATCAGCTGTGCGTTACCGCATTTATTCCGTATACAGCTTGGCAATGAACACGGCCTTGCCTTCGGTGTTTACCGCGCCGATCTCGGGGCCGTTTTCGGTGCCGCGAACTCTGAATTCTATCGTCTCTCCCTCATATGTCTGGCTTATATAATTGACTTCGATGGCCTTGATGCCCATCGCTCTGATCTGCTCTGAGCTGAAGCATCCCAGCATCGCTCTGACATAGTTGACATTGTTCATATGTCCGCCGAGGTCTATGTCTATGGATCTTACAGTATATGCACCGATCAGTTCTGCGTCAGCAAATTTTTTGCCTATCCTTTCGAATTCTATGCCTTCAGGCGCAGGCTTGTCGAAATCGATGCCGGTCGGATAAAGCTCGTCCATGTGTACGAGTCTGCCGGTTTCCCGGCTTATCACAGCCCATATGCTGCGGCCCTCTGCCAGCACTTCATCGCCAGCTCTGATCGCGAAATCTCTCTCGCAGCTCGCGCGGTCCGCGGCCTGTATCCAGGTTTCGCAGCTGATGTCGTCCATCATTTCAGGTCTGCGTTCTATCCTCATGACAGTCTTCGTGATCACCCAGAACATCCTCCGCCTGTTCATTCCGGCAGGACCGATGTCAAGAGTATCCGCGTGCATGGTCGCGGTATCCTGGAACAGATCAAAGGCAGCCGGTATACTCATAAGCGAATCGCCGTCACACATGCTCGGGCTGACCATCAGATCCCTTTTGAATTTATTGCTTCTGTTTCTATTTTCCATCTGTTTATCTCCCGCTGTCTGTATCTCAAGCTTTCTGACGCTCCGCGCCGTCGCCGCTCTCTGTCTCCGCGATGAACCTCGCGAAGAACTCGGGCTTTGATTTCTGCATATTGACGGGTCTGCCGTCTTTGTCTATAAAGCCGTGCTCTAATTCGCCCCTCGCCCTTATTTCTCCGGTCTCAGCATCGCAGACCTCGTAGCTGAACGAGCATTTTACCCTGCTCATCCTGGTCAGCCTCACTCTAATCTGCACAGTCTCGCCGAATCTGACCGGCTGTATGTATCTGCACGAGACCGCCAGCACCGGGCTTCTTATTTCTTCCCTTTCAAGCGCTTCATACGGACAGCCTATCTGTGCCATAAAGGATATACGCGCTTCCTCAAAATATCTTATGTAGTTTGAATGATGGATCACAGCCATCTGGTCAGTCTCATAATAATTGACCGTTCTTTCGTAAATTTTCATTGATATGAACTCCCGTAATCTCCTGTTCCTTCCCCACAAAAACGCACCGGGCAGAGTCGATCCGCCCGGTGTTATCGCTGATTTCACAGACTCATAATCTGTCTGAAGCATTCTCTCTGCTGAGCAGATAATATACGGCGCCGGTGAGTCCGGCATTATTACCCAGTGAAGCAGCCTTGAATTCGAGTCCGTCCGCAAAATCAGGCATTATCATCGAAAGGACTTTTTTGCGCAGAGGCTCCATCAGCAGATCCTTCTGACCGGAGACACCGCCTCCGACAAGTATGAGCTGAGGGTCAAATACATGTACGAGCCCGGCTATGCCGTATGCTATCTCGTCTGTCCATGAATCAAGTATGCGGCATGCATCCTCATCCCCTGCGGATACCGCTTCAAAGAACCTCCTTCCGCTGCTCCAGCTCTCGTTATTCCTTGAAGCGTAATTTGTCAGTGCCGAGGTCGAAGCGTATCTCTCATAGCATCCGTCGAGTCCGCAGTTGCAGTGAGTTCCGCCGGCATGTATCGGAAAATGCCCTACTTCACCGGCAAAGCCCCTTGATCCCTCGAGCAGTCTGCCGCCTGTGATAATGCCGCCGCCTATTCCCGTACCGAGGATAACGCCCACAACATCAGTATAGCCCTTCGCCGCGCCGTTCCAGAATTCGCCCATTACCGCGCAGTTTCCGTCATTAGCAAAGCTTGCCGGCACTCCGAATTCCTCGCGCAGAGGTCTGCACACTTCCATACGTGACCAGTTCGGGATATTTCCTCCGTTGTCCGCAACGCAGCCGTCTACCGAATTGATGCAGCCTGCAGCGGATACACCGATGCCGGAAATATCGTCCGGGCTGATTTTCAGCTCCTCCATAAACGCCCTGATGCCGCAGATCAGCTCTGTCAACACGTTGATATCCGGATCCTTCGGGTAATTAATTTCCCTGCGGCATTCGACCCGGCCGTGCTCATCCACGATGCCCAGCTTGATCGAGGTGCCGCCTATATCTGCCCCTATGTATTTCTTCATGTGGATCGCCTCATCCATTTTTACTCCGCCTTTCGCCCGCAAAGCCTGTCCAGCATCATACCGGCAGCCTATGCGATCTCCATCATCTCGATCCTGAAATTGAGCTCCTTGCCTGCCATCTCGTGGTTGCAGTCAAATGTTACATTTGTATCATCCACTGCAGTTACCAGAGCCGCGAACGGTCTGCCGAGCTGATCGGTCAGATATACTCTGTCTCCGACAGCGACATCCTCAGAGCCTGTCACCGCCGCTTTTTCTACTGTTATTATCATGTTTTCCTGAGGCATTCCGTAAGCATCCTCAGGCATCAGATGAACATCTATGACATCACCGACCTCGAGCTCAGCGCACGCGCGGTCAAATCCCGGGATCATCATGCCTGTGCCGCAGACGAATTCGAGAGGCTCGCCGCGGTCATAGGAAGCGTCAAACTGCTCACCGTCATTGAATGTACCCCTGTAGTGGACCTTGACAGTCCTTCCCACGTTCTTTCCCTCAAAGAGGAACTGGGGCATTCCGCATCCGCTGCAGCCTGCGCAGCCGCCACCGCCGCAGCCTGCTTCCTCCTGCTCATGATCGTGACCATGCTCGTGATCGTGGTGGTCGCAGTTGACTCCCGTGGATTCGAGCTCTCCTTTAAGATATTTCTCAACTGCCTCGTCAGCACTGCCCTCAGCGCCTGAGAACACCTCTATTTCGCAGGCTTCGAGAGCATCCTTTGCGCCCTGTCCGAGTCCGCCGCAGATCAGCACCTCAACGCCGTCTTCCTTCAACAGATCGGCAATAGCCTCATGTCCTGTGCCGTTGGTGCTCTTCACCTCAGATGACACGATCCTGCCGTCCTCTGTCTCGTATACCTTATAGTTCTCCGTTCTTCCGAAATGCTGAAAAACGTTTCCCTCTTCGTATGTTACCGCTATTTTCATTACACTTTTACCTCTTCAATAAATAGTATTCAGTATCTTTTGTATCCTAACACTTTGCAAACAACGGGTCAATGCGATTTATAAGGGATTTATAAGGGATTTTCATATCAAATATCCAATCGAATCGTATTTGGTGATAAAAAACAAGCGGGACATGATAAAATACTATGCGGAAGGAGCACCGCATAAGCATGAAAAATATAAGTCACTCAATAATACTGTCAACAGACCGCTGTGATGAGCTGGCGCGCTGCCTGACGCTGCGCGGCTACAGGCTTTTGCCGTTTGGAGCCGCCGGAATCGTTTCGCCCCGGCTCTCCCGGCACCCGGATATGTTCATATGCAAAATGGGCGCGGACGATGACGCTCCTGTCATAAGCTATCACGAAGACATGCAGCAGAAATATCCCGGCTTCAGGCCGCTCGCTCCCGATTATCCGGGCGATATAGCGTACAACGCGGCCTGCACCGGCAGATTTCTCATACACAATCTCAAATACACGGCGAAGCATATCCTTGATCATGCCGAAGAAGCCGGTATGACTCTTGTAAACGTCCGTCAGGGCTACGCGAAATGCAGCACTGTCACAATCGATGAGAAATCCATCATCACATATGACCGGGGCATCGCGAAGGCATGCGAGGCAGCCGGAATGGATGTGCTGACTATCGCTCCGGGACACATAGCGCTTCCCGGCTATAACACAGGATTCATAGGAGGATGCAGCGGGCGCGCCGGAGATACGATATATTTTAACGGTGATCTCAGCGAGCATCCCGACAGCAGGCAAATAACGGAATTCATCGAGATGCGCGGCCTGCAGGTAAAATATTTCGAGGACGAACCGCTCACAGACATAGGTTCAATCATTACGGTCAGGAATCAACAATCATGAAAAAGCACGCAATAATACCGATCTTCATACCGCACAAGGGCTGTCCCAACGACTGCGTATTCTGCAACCAGCGCAAGATCACGGCAAGGACAGAGGACGTCACACCTCAGGATGCACGCAGGATAATAGACACCTGGCTGACAACGCTTAGACCGGCCGGAAGCAAAACAGCTTCCGAAACCGCCGTAAGGGACTACTCTGCCGAAACCGTTGAGGCATCTTTTTACGGAGGCAGCTTTACGGGTCTCGATATAGAGGAGCAGTCCACTTATCTCGCTGTTGCTTACGAGTACAAGAAAAAAGGCCTGATAGACAAGATCCACCTGTCGACCCGCCCTGACTACATAGACCGCGAGATACTTGATAATCTAAGGAAATACAGTGTTGACACGATAGAGCTCGGCGTGCAGTCATTCGACGACGAGGTGCTTCGTCTCTCGAACCGCGGCCACAGCAGTGAGGATGTTTATAAGGCAGTAAAACTGCTAAAGGAATACGGTTTTGAATTCGGGATACAGCTTATGATAGGACTGCCGGGCGACTCGCTCGGATCATGTATAATGTCTGCGCGTAAAACAGCAGAGCTTGAGCCGTCACTTGCCCGGCTCTACCCTACCATAGTGCTCGACGATACGCGCCTTTTCGAAATGTATGAATCCGGTGAATACAAGGCACTCAGCCGTGAGGAAGCGATTCTCCGAACCAAGGAAATGTATAAGATACTCGACGGCGCCGGAATAACGATCATGCGTGTCGGTCTTAAAAGCACGGATATAATAGGCGAAGGCGGCGCGATCAACGGCGGAACCTATCACCCGGCATTCCGCCAGCTCGTCGAGGGAGAAATAGCCAAAGAGAGGATCGAGCCGCAGTTAACAGAAATTATCAGCGATTGCAGCGATGCGTGTAAATCAGCAGGAGCGGCTGATTCTACGAAGGTCAAGGTCACCATTGCCTCAAACAGCCGCTGGTATTCGAACATGATCGGTCACAAGGCATGCAACCGCAGATATTTTGAAGCTTCATATCCTCAGATCTCATTCAGCTGGAAAACAGACGACAGCCTGCCGGACGGCCGATTCAGCCTGATGCTCAGGTGACACAGCAAAATGCACGGATCCGTGCTCAGATCACTGATCAGCCTCAGCCGGCAGCGCATACTGATCGTTCTGATCATCGAAAATACGATAAGTGTTGCGGACGTCCTTCGCCTTGTATAAAGCGCTGTCGCAGCGCCGCAGCACAGCATTTATATCCTCATCCTCATCCATGAAGAATGATACACCCGCGGAAATGGTTATCTGTTCTCCCTTTCCGCCCATTATAAAATCTGCGCTGCCGACCGCGTTTATCACCTTTTCCATGATATTGTCCGCGGCATCTGCCTGGACACGTGAACACAGAATTATGAATTCGTCTCCTCCCCAGCGGATTATCACATCTGACTGTCTCAATGTCCCTTTTAGTACGCTCACGACCTTTTTCAGGACAAAATCTCCATACTCATGACCGTACCTGTCATTTTTTCCCTTGAAATGATCCACATCAAACATCGCTATAAGCGGCCCGTCACCATGACGGCGATAAAGGAGCAGCTCGCGGTTAAGGATCTCCGTACCAAAGCGGCGGCTGCCCGCGCCGGTAAGACTGTCCATATTCATTTCGCGGCTCAGGATGGCGACACGCTCCCTGTTGTTTAGGGCCAGACGGACAAGCGTTATTATCAGCAGTATGACCAGAGTCAGCAAAACACCGACTACAGCTATGATGAAGCCTCGAGGCAGATGCTCTATAGCTGTGTGCAGATCGGTACTTCCATCGACAGCGTTTGCGAGTATTGCCTCATTCATAGCATCATCCGATACAGCTATAGCTTTATTCAAAGCGAACATAAGAGTAGAGTTTTCAACTGAAACAGCTCCCCGTATGCCCAGAGTTATGTTTGGCAGTATCGACAGATTGACCTCGCGCATCGTATGCTGATTTATGAGCCACGATATGCCTGTCATGGAGCCGATCATTGCGTCCACCTCACCATTCATAAGGGCCTCATAACAGGATTCAAGATTAGAATAGGATTCAAGACGAATATCGGGGTCAAGCTGTTCAGCCAGCAGATAAGTTGTACGAGTTGTCGCGGCGGCCGTTCTGACCTTGCCGGTAAAGCCGCTCCTTGTCAGGCGTGCGCATTCCGTTGAACCGTATTCCATCGTGTCATACAGGTCTTCCCTCTCAGCAAGTATGATATTGCCGTAATAGTGGCCGAGAATATCTGCTTCTCCTCCTGTCACAGCATCGATCGCGTCCCGGGTCCTGTCATAGGCAACGAAGCTGAATCTGACGCCGAGTCTCTTGCCAAGCGCCCTGTAATAATCCGGAATGATCCCGCCCAGACTGCCATCTGTCTGCTCTATTGTAAAAGGCTCAGCACCTCTTACAAGAGCCACCGAGAGATCATGATGCTTAGCCAGGTATTCTCTCTCCTGCTTGTTCAGAGGCGACATTTCCATTTCGCGCGACACGACATATGTATTGTAGAGATCTGAGATGTAATCAGGATCATCGGTCTTGAGCTGGCTGATCGCAGCGTCGACACGGATGCGAAGATCGGTATCATCAGCCCGGAACATCATATAGGAATAGATCGGCGGTGTGGACAGAAGCACCCTGTAGCCGGCCGGCACCATGCTCCCGGTCAGGCAGGCATCCGTCTCTCCCCGCTCCATAGCAGATATCATGTCCGCCTCGTCATGTAACGGAATCAGCTCGGGTTTAATACCTGATTCTATGCAGTAGTCTTTAAAAGAATAAAGGAATCCCGAATCCGTAGCATATCCGACCCTGATTTTTTTCAGTCTTGTAATGCTGTCGGCACTTGGCGCCTCCGGAGCATTGAGTGTAAACAGGCTCACCTGCTCGTCAAGTACAGGATTATTGCTGAAAATGAATTCCTTTTCGCGCTTTTCGGTACGAAGAAAATCGATCAGAATATCCACATCGTTATTGCGAAGAGCCTCCTCCATTTCAGACACATTGTCATACTGCACCATTTCAGCTTTGAACCCGCCGTACATGGCGATCGTCTTTGACAGATGGATATCATATCCCGTCAGTTCGCCATCAGCGCCGATGTAACCGTATTTTTCAGAACTGAAAAAACCGATGCGGACAGTGTCTCGCTCAGCATGTACAGGAACAGTGCAGGCCATTATAGTCAGCATCACAAAAAAGGCCGCTATAGCAGCAGACAGTATTTTTCTCCGATGTAGGTTCACAGCAGTATCTTTACTCATATGATTGTCTCTGTTAATTGCTTCTGTTGATTGCCCCTGTTTTATTCGGATCAAAGCCGGACCCGGCTCTATCATCACGCTTTGACATCATCATGCCGTATTACTATCTTTTGAATTTAATTCTAACACACTAACTGCCTTTGAACAAAGGAAAAAAGACTGTTCACGGCAGCCTGTTCACTGCAATTCCGGTTCTTATCTATGCGTTCCTGACTAATGGGTAACTAATGGTACGCAAATCAGATTGTCAGCTTGCATATTTGTTTTTCTTTTTTTATAATGTATCAAGCTGTTAAGAATTGATTATTTTTTAACAGTCAGAAATTACAGCTGACAATGCTGAGGGAGGTTAAGGTATTATGTTATTTCAGCTTTACAGCGATCACGCTGCAATGCAGCTTATCGGCTGGTGCCTGGTATTCTGCGGACTCATAATCATGAATGAGATCGGACGCAGGACAAAGGCCGGCGGCATGGTCGTATTCGTTATCATACCGGTGATCCTCACCGTGTACTTTATCCTTGCGCACATGGGAATGTTCGGCGGACATGAAAACCCTACTGTAGCGTTCATGGACGGATGGTTCCACTATTTCAAGCTCTATGCCGCAGACATCGGCTGCGTGGGCTTCATGATGATCAAGTACAAATGGGGCATCGGCAAGGAAAAATGGTTCAAATGGTTCCCGTGGTTCATCGTTGCGGCTAATATCATGATCGCAAACGTATCCGACATGGAGTCAGCTCTCGCCGCGTTCTCGATCAGCGGCAACCTGAGCGGCGCATGGTGGGCTTCCAATGAGGGAGTATTCATCTACGGCGGATGGTGGAACGTAGTCAACGCGATCGCAGGAATGATCAACATTTTCTGCATGACAGGCTGCGTGCATCTGCTCACTTCAAATGACAAGAACCAGTCGGATATGCTCTGGCCTGACATGACAATATGGTTCATCGTGGAATACGACCTCTGGAACTTTGAGTACACATATCTCAATCTGACGACACACACCTGGTACTGCGGCGTTGCTCTTCTTCTCGCTCCTAC
>JAFRGH010000115.1 GCA_017433945.1 Mogibacterium sp.
AGAATATCCATATACATACAGCTCCTTCAAGAAGTTTTTGTGGTTATTAACATCTTAAAGATTTGCTGTATGAATGGGAAGTTCTTGCTTCCCATTTTTTATTTTACGGGTTCCCCTGCCAATGGAAACTTTACACTAACTTAATTGCTTATATTTTTTCTCTGTGCTGTATGTCTACAACTATACCGAGTATTGTTACAGGTAAAATGCGTATACGGTGATTGCTGAAAAAAACAGGCCCGGGTACTCTTGCCGGAGTATTGAGCACTATGCCTTCATCAAAATGCTTTATTACAGCGCATTCGGCAGACCCTTCTCCTACGCATACGACAACAGTATCGCCGTCTGAAGCATGATTTTGCCTGCGAACAAGCACTATATCTCCGCTGTACAGCTCCGGCGCCATATTGTTGTCACATAATGTCAGGGCAAAATATTCTCCGCCGTCATTGAAGCGCTCCGGCAAAACGAGATTTATTGTTGCGCCGGATCCGGCCTCTCCCCGATGATTAAACTCGGTGCCGGTAGTGACAGCATCCGCAGAATAAAGCCTGATGCAACGGATATCTCCGGATGCAGGGCCTTCGCGGACGCTGATCCCGGACACTCCTGTGAGAGCGTCTTCAAGAGTGTCTTTATAAGTATCGTCATGTCTGTAACCGGCCGCACTAAGTAAAATAGAGCTGAGATCTGTTCCGGTCGCATCAGCGATCTGTTCGAGCTTCAAAGTGCTTGGAGCGCATTTTCCGCTTCTCCATTTTGATACAAGTCCTCCTGAGATACCGGCCAAACGTGAAAACTCATTATCGGATTTGATACCATGTTGAGCTTTATAAGCGTCTATCCATTCCAAAAAGTCCAATTAATTCACCTCATCTAATTGTATACAGCAATACGATGAACGAATTCAGCAACCCAGGTTGACTAAACGCATTTTTCTTTATAAAATCAAAAAAGAAATGAACGAATTCAGCGGATACACCCCTGAAGTTGCCTGTTCTGTGTTCGCGATTAAGTGTAGCAACTCAATTCTGACACAAACAGGTAACTTTTTCAACATTCCGATGAATTTGTTCATTTTATTTTTGTGTATTATTACAATTCACCGATCAGCCGGCATGCTTCGGCATTACTTACAGTGTGAGGTCTCCGTCTTTGACCCAGCCGAGCTTGCGGCATCCCATGTTGATCAGAGGAGCCAGGATCGCCGGCAGCACGAAGCTTATAAGGATCAGTCCCAGCCAGTCCATTCCCGTGATCGCAGCCTTTGCCCCCGATGCGACATCAGCCACCCAGCCTGAATAGACGCCTATCTGTCCGACCAGTCCGCAGGTGCCCATTCCGCTCGAAACAGGAGCTCCGTTCATCTGCAGATGGAAAATACACGTTGCTATAGGACCGGTTATCGCTGATGTAAGAGTAGGGGCGATCCAGATGCGGGGATTCTTGACGATATTTCCCATCTGGAGCATCGATGTTCCGATTCCCTGCGAGATCAGACCTCCCCAGCGGTTCTCTTTAAATGACATGACGGCAAAGCCTACCATCTGGGCGCAGCATCCCGCGACAGCAGCACCGCCCGCAAGACCCGTAAGTCCGAGAGCCGCGCATATAGCTGCCGATGAAATAGGCAGGGTCAGAGCCATTCCGACGATCACTGATACCAGTATTCCCATCATGAAAGGTCTCAGCTCTGTAGCCCACATGATCAGGGTTCCGACCTTCATCGCGGCAGCGCCGAGTCCCGGAGCCCACCATGCAGAGAGGCCGACGCCGATCCCGATGGTAACAAGAGGTGTGACCAGTATGTCAACCTTTGTCTCTCCCTGAACGGCCTTGCCGAATTCGGCAGCGATGATTGCTATTATAAGCACCGCGAGAGGACCGCCCGCGCCGCCGAGACCGTTAGCCGCAAAGCCTACAGTCGCGAGTGAGAAGAGTACGAGCGGCGGGCATTTGAGCGCGTAGCCGATAGCTATGGCCATAGCAGGGCCGGTCATGGCAGTCGCAAGGCCTCCTACCGTATATGAAGCAGTCTCGCTGACCGTCCATACAGGCTCAGTCAAAAAAGCTATGTGGAACTGCGTTCCGAGGGTGTTTATTATAGTTCCGATCAGCAGTGAGCAGAACAGTCCCTGCGCCATGGCGCTCAGCGCGTCTATGCCGTAGCGCTTTGCGCTGATTTCGATATTTTTGCGTTCGAGAAATGATTTGATAGAACCCTTTGTCATTTTGGTGTCCTTCCTTTATAATATGAGCAACAGTGCGGCTTGACCGCGTCTATCTATTTACGACCGGCATATGCAGCGGCTCGCTGCATGCCTGCGGTAGATTATACCACAGCGGCCGGTTGATTCAATCGTAATAATCGACAAAGAGTCAATGGGGACGGTTCTTTTTGACTCACTAAAGACGGAAAGAGGTCATCTATGCGAAGCGACAGATATCAGGATGCTGAACAGCCTGCAAACTATCATCAAAAGAAGAAAAAGAAAAAGAAAAAGACCGGTAAGGTCCTGCTTATTATAATCCTGGTCCTGCTTGTTATGGTACTGGGAGGCGGATATTACACCATCGGCGTAATGGCTGTCGAACCGGGCAGCACCGAAGAGGTTGCTGTAACGATACCTAACGGGACAGGAGCTTCGATGATAGTCGAGCTGCTTGACGAAGCGGGCCTTATCAAGAACAAGACCTGCGCCAAGATCAATACGAAGATCGCAAGATACAGCAATCTGCAGGCGAACACCTACGTCTTCAACAAGGGAATGTCCTTCCCGCAGATCATGAATGTCATCAACACAGGTGATTTTGACTATATTTCGAAAGAATCCGTGGAGGTTCCTGACGGCGCGAGACTCGGGCAGGTCGCTGATGCAGTGGCAGAGCATCTGCCGTATTCGGCTGAGGAATTCACCGCAAAATGGTCGGATCAGGCTTATCTGAAACAGCTCATTGAAAAATACTGGTTCCGGACAGATGATATACTGGACGATGATGTAATCTTCCCTCTCGAAGGCTATCTGTATGCGGATACTTATTATCTGACGGACAACATGACGATCGAGGGCTTCACCGAGATGTGCCTCGACAGGATGGATACGGAGCTGACATCCCGCAAGGATCAGATAGAAGCTTCCGGCTTCAGTGTCCACGAGTTCCTGACCCTGACGTCCATAATCACCAAGGAAGCCAGAGCTGACGACCAGGCCAAGGTCGCCGGAGTGTTCATCAACAGGCTCAACGACGGAACTTCGCTCGGAAGCGACGTAACAGTCTGCTATATTTTCCAGGAGGACAGGGTGGATCTCAAGCAGAGCCAACTCGACAGCGACAATCCGTACAACACGCGTAAATTCGCGGGTCTGCCTCCGGGGCCGATATGTCAGGTCATTGGCGGAGCGATGGACGCGCTCCTCAATTATGAGAAATCCGACAACATGTTCTTCTTTGCCGACGAGAACGGCGTCGTCCATTACTACAAGGACTCCGACTCATTCTATCAGGGTATAGAAGACGAAGGTCTGCTGCACGACGAATAGCGGAAATGAATATATGAAAGCGCAAAGGCTCGCGGCCCGGATCAGGCAGGATCTGTCAGCCACGAGCCTTTTGAGTCAATAGGGATGAGTCAAAAAGAACCGTCCCCACTGACTCATATTTAGTGGTAAAATGATCGCATGAAAAAAACGACTTTGTGTTACATCGAAAATAACGGGTGCTGGCTGATGCTTTATCGTGACCGCAAGCAGGGCGACATGAACAAGGGCAAATGGCTCGGCGCAGGCGGCAAGTTCGAACCCGGCGAGACGCCGGACGAGTGCAACGCCCGCGAGGTCCTGGAGGAGACAGGATTAAGGCTCAGAGCAACGCATTTCTACGGAGTGATCCATTTCCGCGCTGACGAATATGAAGATGAGGATATGTATCTCTATTCGTCCGATGATTTCGAACCGGCCGATGAAGAGGCACGCCGCGTTTACAGGGAGACAGGCAGATATGAGCCTCCGGAATGCAGCGAAGGCAGGTTTGAATGGATACCTAAGGCAGAGATTATGAGTCTGCCGATGTGGGAAGGCGACAGGGCGTTCATAGCTGAGATCCTCCGGGGATGCAGAGAGATATCTATGACACTTTCGTATACGGGAGATGTCTGCACGGTGATAGACCATGGATCAAGATAAATCACAGGAAAAGGCAAAAGACAGAGCGAACGACAGCTCGAATGAATACAGCGGCTATACAGGCCGGGCTGCAAGAGTCCGGAACCTGGATGAAGAGGCATGGAAGACGCGGGTCTATGAGAACGATCTTGCGCGCATGACGCGAAAGCATACCTGGATAGGCGAGGAGGACGATGCTGAAAAGCTCAAAAATGCTGACGCGGCGAATGCTGCGGGCGGCATGCGTGAGACCAGGATATTCGAGGGCTCGCAGACCGACGCGCGCTATACGAGGCAGTACGTCAGACCCGACATAGAACCGCCGCTGAGCGAACAGCGTTCAGAATCTGAGCAGAGCGGAGACCGCAAAAAAACTGCCGATAATCCGATCAAAAAACTCAGGTCAATGCGCAGGATACGGATCGGCGATCGCAAACGCTTCAAGAGGCTGATCGCAGTTCTGGCTGTGATAGCTCTCATCATCATTTGTGAGGCGGGCTTTTTTATCATGGATGCCCGCGTGAGCAAACTGCCGGATGAGATCAGGAATGTGAACAAACAGACTGAAGATGTCAGGTCGGATAACAAAAAACTGGCAAAGAGCAACAAAGAGCTTGGAGACCGTGAGAGCAAAGAGGAACAAAAGGCGTCATGGGAAAGACTGAGAGACAAGGTAAAAGAGGCAGTTGGGGAAACTTCATCCTGATAGCTGTCGGAATACTGATACTCGCCGTCGCGGCAGTCGGCGTTATCGTGGTTCCGCGGTACGGAAGAGTATTCGCTGAATACAGGAAGTATTCAGCTGAACTGAGGGAGTCGAAAAAAGAGCTTGCGGATGCTCAAAAGAAAAACACTGAGCTGCTGGCCGCAAGGGATGAGCTGCAGGCACTTGACGCTGAGGTGCAGAGCCTGCAGGCGGAGACATTCAGCTATGCCGCCGAGCTGGAAAAAGCGATCACAAACGGAGGCAGCAACAAACGCATATGCTATATCACCATAGATGATGGCCCATATTACCGTGGCAGGAAATTCCTCGAGATATTCAATAAATATGATGTCAAGGCTACGTTCTTCCTGACGACCGCAAACGGCGACATGCTTCCGGACCACGGCGACATTTCCGCGTCCTCGATGTACCCGGAATACCTCAAATACGGTCACACTATAGGCAATCACACCTATTCGCACAACTACGGCGCGGGCGGGATATATTCGAGTGCCGAATCATTCATGAAATCGATAAGGAAACAGGATGAATTCACCGAAAAAGCTACCGGCGGCTACGAGCCGGTCATAGTACGCTTCCCGGGAGGCACAGGAACAGCCGGCTCCGAGCTGGGAGGAATGATCGAAGGCCTGCGCAAGGAGGGCCACGGCTGGATCGACTGGACCATCGATTCGAGCGACAGCTGGGGCACGGGAAACACGAGCCCGAAGATAATAATGAAGCAGATCAAAAAAGCGGCGAAGGATCAGAAGATAATGGTCATACTCTTCCACGAATGGAGTGAGAACAGTCAGAAAGCGATGCCGCAGGTGATCGAGTACCTCACAGAGCAGAATTACATCTTCCTCCCGCTCTTCTACGACAGCATGATGGTGGAGAAATAGCGCTCCGAATGGTTCCTCGCTCGGGACACATCGGCCGCGCGGCTGTGCACAGATGTCAGTTCGGCGTATCAGGGTACTATGGCGAGCGAATTGCAAGTTAGTATAAATTAACTAAAATGGCTTGAAAAGCCATTTTTTTTAGAGTATAGTTGCTGGTGAAAATTGTATTCAATGCATCGAAAGGAGCAATCACATATGAAATATTCAGTAAGCGGAATGGGATGCGCTGCATGCCAGGCAAGAGTTGAAAAAGCAGTTCAGGGAGTTGAGGGTGTTACAGAGGTAGCTGTAAGCCTGCTCACCAATTCCATGAACGTCGAGGGAACAGCGTCTCCGGAAGCCATCATCAAGGCAGTAGAGGACGCCGGCTACGGCGCTGCATGCGAGGAAGACTCTTCTCCCAGTAAATAGGAATTATATAGAAAAAGTAAAGAGGCAGGAGGAAGCACTGCAGGACAAGGAGACACCTAAGCTCAAAAAGAGGCTGATGTCCTCTGTTGTGCTGCTTCTGATCCTCATGTATTTTTCGATGGGCCACATGATGTGGGGATGGCCGGTCGGCCCTCTCGAGAATGCCCCTGCATATTATCTTGGTATCATCGAGGCTGTACTCGCAGCTGTGATAATGTGGATCAACAGGGCGTTCTTCATAAACGGATTCAGGGGGATGCTGCATGGTGCTCCGAATATGGACACTCTGGTTGCCATGGGCTCGGGCGTATCTTATCTCTGGAGCCTCTATGTGCTGGCCGGCATAATGACCGGCAGCAACGGCGCTGTGTCAAATCTTATGGCTGACCCTGTGAACATGGAGTCGCTCCATCAGCTTTATTTTGAATCCGCGGCCATGATAGTCACGCTCATAACCGTGGGCAAGATGCTCGAGGCCAGGTCCAAGGGCAGGACCACGGATGCATTAAAGGCGCTGATCAGCCTCGTGCCTGAGACAGCGCAGGTCGAGCGGGATGGTGAAGAACTGACGGTAGGCATAGACTACATACGCGAAGGAGAAATAGTCGTGGTCAGGCCGGGCGAAAGGATACCGGTCGATGCGGTCATCATCGAAGGCTCGGCAGCTGTCGACGAATCGGCGCTGACCGGCGAGAGCATGCCTGTCGATAAGGAGGCTGGCGACAGCATTTCCGCAGCGACTATAAACAAATCGGGATTTATACGCGCCAAAGCGACGAGAGTCGGTGAGGATACTACTCTCGCGCAGATCATCGAGCTCGTATCCGACGCGGCGGCGACCAAAGCGCCGATAGCGAGAACCGCGGATCGTATCGCAGGCATCTTTGTGCCGGCAGTTCTGGCAATAGCGGCGGCGGTATTCGTGATATGGATGCTGCTCGGGCACGGCACAGCATACGCGCTCGAACGGGCAATCGCCGTGCTTGTCATCAGCTGCCCGTGCGCACTCGGCCTTGCGACTCCGGTCGCGATCATGGTCGGAAGCGGGGTAGGCGCAAGGAACGGCATACTCTTCAAATCGGCTGCAGCCCTTGAAGAGACGGGCCGCATAGAGATCATGGCCCTCGACAAGACCGGAACCATCACCGGAGGCGATCCGAAGGTGACGGACGTGTTTACATGCAAGGGAGCGAGCCGCGACGAGCTTCTGGACATAGCGGCCGCTGTCGAATCGAGATCAGAACACCCGCTGGCGAAGGCTATCAGTGCTCACATAAGCGCTACGACACTCAGGATCAGCGATTTTGAGGAGGTTCCGGGCGGCGGTGTCAAGGCTGTCACCTGGGACGGCAGCAAGGCTGTCAAGCTCGCAGGCGGCAACGCCGATTTTATGATGAAAAACGGAGTGCCTGAGGACGACGTGATCAGGCTTATGAAGGAAACCGCCGAATACGCGCATGCCGGCAAGACCTCTGTATACTTTGAAAAGGGCGGCAGACTGCTCGGCGTCATAGCGCTGGCGGATTCAGTCCGAAGCGACAGCAGAGAGGCGATAGCAAAGCTCAAGGAAATGGGCATCCGCACCGTGATGCTGACGGGCGACCGCCAAAAGACCGCGGAAGCCATCGCGGCAGAGGTCGGTGTCGACGAGGTGGTTGCGGAGGTGCTGCCTGACGGCAAGGAAGAGGTCATACGGAAGCTCATGGAGCAGGGTAAGACCGCGATGGTCGGCGACGGAATTAACGACGCACCGGCCCTGACGCGCGCAAACGTAGGCATCGCGATAGGCGCCGGCACCGATGTCGCGATAGACGCGGCCGACGTGGTGTTGTCCGGAAGCAGCATAAACGATGCGGTCAAAGCCGTCAGACTCGGACGCAAGACCCTGAGAAACATACACGAAAATCTCTTCTGGGCGTTCATCTACAACGTGCTGCTGATTCCGCTCGCGGCGGGAGCCTACACAGCCCTCTTCGGCGGATGGACCCTGAGCCCGATGATAGCGGCCGCAGCGATGAGCCTCTCGTCATTCTGCGTATGCACCAACGCACTGAGACTAAATCTGGTGAAGCTGGACTGATATATTGGTGACTGTGAATCAACGGGGACGAGTCAATGGGGATGAGTCCCCATTGACTCACATAAACATTACAATTCAACCCGAAAACACAGCCATTTTCTCAAATCATTCCGTTATCATAGCTATAATAGAGGAATTAATCGGTCATAATATTGTGCTTTCACCTTATAATTATCTATAATTCACTTTAGATGATGAAATCAACATCATTTCAGTGTCATTTTTTGGACTAAAAAACTATTCTAATGACAGTGATTACAAAAACTCCGTCCCATATTGACTCACGTTGATTTTTTGATTGAAATAGCAATGTGAGCTGTGATACAATAAAACCCGCTGTGGAGAGGTACCCAAGTGGCTGAAGGGTCTGGCGTCGAATACCAGTAGGTCGGTAGTACCGGCGCGGGGGTTCAAATCCCCCTCTCTCCGCCATCGAATCCCTTGATTTTCAAGGGATTCTTACTTTTTTTGCTTGATTACACCTGATTACAATCACTGAATGGCGGCAATTACCTGCGCATGTCTCTCGGAACT
>JAFRGH010000116.1 GCA_017433945.1 Mogibacterium sp.
CTACAAGAGAAGAAGCGTTCAACCCTAATGACAAGTTCCCTAAGGCTCATATCGAGACAAAGCAGATGCAGTATCTGTACAACGACGGTGAACTTTATTACTTCATGGATCAGGAGACTTATGATCAGGTTCCTCTGACAGCAGAGCTCGTTCAGGAAGCTATCAAATACATTCGCGAGAACGATGTCGCTACTGTTAAATTCTACAAGGACAACGCTTTCGATGTCGAAGCTCCTAACTTCGTAGACCTCGAGGTAGTAGAGACTGAGCCTGGTGTTAAGGGCGATACAGCAACCAACGTGACCAAGGCTGCCACTGTTGAGACCGGTGCTGTTATCCAGGTTCCTATCTTCATCAACGAGGGTGAGAGGATCCAGATCGATACTAGATCGGGAGAGTATCTTGGAAGATCAAAATAATATTTCTGAATATGCTGAGGACTCCGTCGCATCCGGGAAGAAATCCTATAAACGCTTCCGCATAGTGCTCGGAGTGATAACGGCTGTCATAGCTGTGTCCCTTATCATGGTATTCGGAGTAAACGTTATGGCAAGGCCTTATGACAGGACTTGCCATACATATTCTGAGTTTACCGTAAATAACGGCGATAAGCTCTCAGACACGGCAGAGAAACTCGAAGAGGCGGGCATCATAGGAAGCGCGTCCACGTTTGAATTGCTCAATAAAATGATGTTTACCGACAAATTCAAACCCGGCAGCTATCTGCTGTCGCCTTCGATGGACGCCGTTTCTATTTCTCATACGATGATAAACGGTCTCACGACAAGCGAAGGCTTTACCATACCTCCGGGGTATACTGTGGAGCAGGTTGCCGCTGCGCTTGCGAGGGACGGTTTTGTCGACGAAAAAGAGTTTTTGCGCATAGCAAAGAGCTTTGATTTCAGCGAGATCGATTTTATCGGCAAAGACATAAAGGGTGAGGATCAGCTCGAGGGCTTCATGTTCCCTGACAGCTATACGATCGACAGCAATGCTGACGAGATCATGATAATCGTCACCATGCTCAATCAGTTCGGAAATTTCTTTAATGATGACTACAGAGCCAGAGCGGATGAGCTCGGTCTCAGCGTGCGCCAGGTGGTCTGCATCGCCTCGATGATCGAAAAGGAGACGAGCATAGACAAAGAGAAGGCTGATATATCTTCGGTCATACACAACAGAGTGAATATGGGACTTATCGATGAGGATGAGCTCCCGGATGTTCCGCTGTGTTCGCCGGGACAGGAATCCATCATAGCTGCTCTCTATCCTAACGAAAACGAATATACCTATTATGTGCTCGACAGCAGTCTTGACGGTTCTCACAGATTCACCGACGACGAGGATGAGTACAAGGAGTGGCAGCAGGAATACGAGGATGCTGCCTCTGAGAGAGACGAGACCAGAGAAGCTCAGGTAGCATCTGAAGCTGCTGAAAAGGCTGAAGAAGCGCGGGAAGAGGCAGAATGAATATAACCAGCGACAAGATTACTGATTATATAAACGGATTCTATGCCCCTTTGGATGATGACCTGGCGGAGTTTCGCAAAAGAAACGAAGAGGATAGGATACCCCTTATCCTCAGGGAGACGGAAACTTTCCTGTCCTTTTTGCTTATGCTCGTAAAACCAAAGCGCATACTCGAGATAGGTACGGCTTACGGATATTCGGCGCTGTTCTTCGCGAAGAAATGTCCCGACGCTCTGATAAGCACGATAGACCGCAACGAGCATTTCATACCGGTCGCGCGGGAAAATTTTGACTGCAGAGCCGAAGGCGGGCGAATCGATTTTCGCACGGGTGATGCTGATGCTGTGCTGGATGAGATGATACTTGAAATGCGCGGAAGCGCAGATCCGGATCTGAATAAAGGCTTTGATTTCGTATTCATAGATGCAGGCAAGAGCCATTACAGGGAGTTTTTTGACAGGGCGGAGCAGATATGCGCTCCCGGCGCTGTCATTGTCTGTGACAATATATTCATGAGGGGCTGGCTCGTCGACCGCAGCTTCGAGGGCGCGAAGAGGCACAGGACCAATGTAAAATACATGAGGCAGTTCCTCGACTACATCAACGGGAGAAATGATCTGACGGTCTCGCTGCTCTCCAGCGGTGACGGACTCGCGGTCATAAAACTCAGCGATCAGCCGATGCCGCAGCCCGGCAGGCAGCCGGACTGTCAAAGCGAGGCTGAGCGATTTTAAAATTCAACAGTAAACTGATATGTGCAACACAAATAATAAAAAAATAGAGCTCCTGGCTCCTGCCGGCGATCTCGAAAAACTGAAGACCGCGATAATATACGGCGCGGACGCCGTCTATTTTGGAGGGGAAATGTTCAGCCTCAGAGCCGGCGCAGGCAATCTCAGCATAGATGAGATAAGAGAAGCGATGGCTTTTATCCATGAGCACGGCGCCAAGGGCTACATGACCATCAATATTTACGCTCACAATGACGACATACCCCTTTTGAGGAACTATCTTGCGAAGATCGCCGATATACCTATCGACGCTTTTCTTGTTTCGGATCCCGGCGTCATGGGCCTTATCAGGGAGGCAATGCCGGATGCCGAGATACATCTTTCGACTCAGGCGAATACTACAAACTATCTGACTGCTCAGTTCTGGGTATCGCAGGGTGTGAAGCGGGTGGTTGCCGCAAGAGAGATGAGCCTGGCGGAGCTTCGGACCATGAGGGATAATCTGCCGGAGGATATCGAGATCGAGGCTTTTGTTCACGGTGCCATGTGCATCTCGTACTCAGGGCGCTGCCTTTTGAGCAATTTTATGGCCGGAAGGGACGCGAACAGAGGAGCCTGCACTCATCCGTGCAGATGGAAATACAGGCTGGTCGAGGAGCAGAGACCGGGTGAATACTATCCTATTGAAGAGGACGACCGCGGCAGCTATATACTTAACTCGAGAGACCTCTGCATGATAGACCGGATCCCGGATCTCGCAGACGCCGGAATCGCATCTCTCAAGATAGAGGGCCGCATGAAATCCATGTACTATGTGGCAACGATCATTTCTGCGTACAGAGCTGCCCTCGATGAGTATCTCGCAGACCCGGACAATTACTCATTCGATCAGAAGCATTTCACCGAACTCTGCAAAGCCAGTCACAGAGAGTTCACACACGGGTTCTATTATAATAAACCTACAGACAAGGACCAGAACTATCTGACCAGTGAATACACGAGAGAATATTCCTTCGTCGGACTCGTAAGGGATACTGACCCTGAAACAGGTCTCACTACAGTAGAGCAGAGGAACAAATTCTCGGTCGGAGATACGGTTGAGATATTCGGACCGAGGACTCCGTACTATGAAGAAGTGATAAAGGAAATGTATGACGAGGAGGGCGAGCCTGTCGAATCGGCGCCGCATCCTCAGCAGATACTCAGGATAAGATTCGAGAGAGCTCCCGGCGAGCATTTCATAATACGCAAGAAAAAATAATCAGACAGCCCGCGGCCGCTCACTCGTGCACTGCATCTGCTCGGCCGCAAAGTCTGCTGCCTGCTCCCGGCCGCGGGCTGATAACTAAATAATATTGATATTGGTGAGTTATATGGATGACAGTTTACCCTCATATTTGTATATAGTACTGATCGTAGTAATAATGATCGTCAATGCTCTGATCGTGGCTTCGAAGAGGGCGCTTGACTATATCGACAGAAACGTGATCAAGGATATGCTTGAAGACGAGCCTGAGGACAGGTCGCTTCTTGCCGTTAAATGGTTCCTATCGAAGCCTTCGAGATATCACTACGCGGATCATGCAGCAAGCTTTTTGAATATACTGCTGTGCTTCCTCCTCTTCAATCTGTTCATGATGAGCAGATTCGAGGGAAGCGCTGCTGATTCGGAGAGCGAGCCGGGACTGCTGATAGTTTTGCTCTGCAATCTCGGATTTTACATTGCATATACAGCGCTTTCCGACATACTGCCTAAGAAGCTGGCGGCTCAGTCAAGTGAAAAAACAGGAATAAAGCTTGTCTCTTTCCAGAAGATCATATATTTCGTCACGCTTCCTTTCGTAGTCGTATGCAGGGGCATTGCCAACATCGTTCTAAGGATCACGGGAAAAGACACCGATGTGGATGACTCTTATTTTTCCGAGGACAAGGTCATGTCCATGCTCGACAGAGGTCAGGAATCAGGAGATATCAAGGAAGAGGGCCGCAGGATGATAGACTCCATATTTGAGTTTGACGACCTGCTTGCCTATGAGATCATGACTCCGCGTACCGATGTGTTCATGATAGATCTCGAGGACGACCGCAGGGAGTATTTTGACGAGCTCATGGAGCTTACTCACTCGAGGATACCGGTCTGCGAGGGTGATGCCGACAATATCATCGGCATACTGCATATCAAGGACTATCTTCGCTACGCGGCAAAGAACGGATTCGAGGATATAGACCTTCGCTCACTGCTGAGACCTGCATACTTCGTGCCTGAGACAAAGAATATAGACTCTCTTTTCAGAGAGCTTCAGATAGGCAGACAGCATCTTGCCGTACCGATAGACGAATACGGCGGATTCAGCGGCATAGTTTCGGTTGAGGATATAATAGAGCAGATCGTAGGTGATATCGACGACGAGTTCGATGAGGAGGACCGTATCATCGAAAAGATCGATGACACGACATTCATAGCCGACGGTAATGTGTATCTTGACGATCTGGAGGAAGAGACCGGAGTGGAGCTTGAATCAGATACCAGCGAGACCATAGGCGGTTTCATCATAGACCTGATGGGAGAGATACCGCGCGAGGACACCAAGTATCCGCCTATATCATACGATGACTATGATTTTACGATACTCGCTGTTAAGGACAGACGTATCGACAAGGTCAGGATAGAGATAGTAGACAGGGAAGAGGAAGCCGATGAATGATGAAGCCAGACTCTTTGATATTATAGAGAAGCAGGTGCTTTCCTTTGATGATGTGAGCAGATTCGATGAGGCCAGCCTCACAGAAAAAATGCTCTCCGCAGGAAGGGCCGGTTCGGGAATCAGGATCTCCGACGATGATGACGATCTGATCATCACACTGGATATCATAGTGTATTACGGAGTGAATATACCGCAGCTATGCTATGACATACAGGTAAGGCTCAGAAGAGAGATCACGGCAGCTGCAGGAATCGATGTTAAGGCCGTCAATATCAACGTTGAGGGCATAGATGAAAGGATCACCATATGAACCGCGAAAAGATTAGAGAACACACAATGCAGGCCATATACCAGATGGATGCAACGGGCAATTTTGATTACGCGTCGCTCAATCCGATCGAGGAGGCAGCCAATGCTCTCGCCAAGCCTCAGGCTGAAAAGACCCTTACGGCTGTCAGGGACCATATCGCCGAAATAGATGAGCTTATCTCAGGCTGCCTGGACAAATGGACGATAGACCGTGTCGCAAAGACGGATCTTGCCATCCTCAGGAACGCTGCAGCAGAGATGATGTTCAATGATGACCTGCCGGTCAAGGTCTCGATCAATGAAGCCGTCAAGCTTTCCAAACAGTATGGCGATGAAAAATCCTACGCCTTTGTTAATTCTGTTCTGAGCAAGATGGAAAAGAAGATCAAGAGATGATCATCGGCATCGATACATCCAATTACAAGACTTCCGTCGCAGTTACCGACCGTGAAGATCATATCGTGTTTGAGCGCTCCGAGTATCTGCATGTAGACAAGGGCAAGCGGGGACTGAGACAGTCCGAGGCCTTCTTCATGCATTCGAACAGGCTCCCGGATCAGATCAATGATCTGTTCTCGCATGCAGAGCCGGAGGCTATCGAAGCGATAGGTGTATCTACGAGGCCTCGGCGCGTCGAAGGATCATATATGCCGTGCTTCCTTGCAGGGATCAATGCCGCTAAGGAAATAGCCGCAGCCCTTAAGATCCCGGTATATGAGTTTTCGCATCAGGAGGGTCATGCGGCGGCGGTAATCGTAAGCTGCAGTGAAGACAGCAGTCCGGCTGAAGCAGATGACGGATGCTCGTGTCTGCTTTTTCATCTCAGCGGCGGGACTACGGAGTTTTTGCTCTGCACTCCGGACGAAAAAGGCTATAATCTTGAGATAATAGGCGGTACAAAGGACATCAGCGCAGGACAGCTGATAGACCGTGCCGGAGTCGCTATGGGCTTCGGTTTTCCATCGGGACTGTATCTCGACAGGCTTGCAGCGGATTACTGCGGCTCAGTAAAGACAGCCGATACAATAAAGCCTGTCAGAATAAAGGACGGATGGTTCAATCTGTCAGGCACCGAGGCGCAGATGCTTAGAGCGCTGGATTCTGATGATCCCGATCACGCAGCCCTCTCATATGTATTATTCGACTGCATCGCGTCTCTGCTCGCGCGTTCGGCTGCAGAGCTCACAGCTCAGTACGGCGTCAAACGCGTATACATGGCAGGCGGCGTCGCGTCAAGCGCATTTATTCGAAAACGTATACATAAGCATCTTGCTTCAAACGGAGCCTCGCATCGGGAAATAATCTTCGGTGAGCCGGCTCTTTCCGGTGATAATGCAGTCGGGACCGCGTTTCTCGCCGCGAGGCAGCATTATAAAAATATACAGCAGTAATATACGATTCGGGATAATATAAATATGAGACCTGTAACAGTTACTCAGGTAAATGAATATATCGCCAAGAGACTAAGGGACGACCTCAATCTCAGAGGCCTCGCAATAGAGGGTGAGGTGTCGGGATTCAGCAGAGGCGGCCCTCATTTCTATTTCACATTGAAGGACCCGGGCAGTATGCTGAGATGCGCGATATGGGGATCCAATGCGCGGAGCATAGATATGAGGCTCGTCGAGAACGGCAAAAAGATCATAGTTGTCGGCGATATCAGTCCCTATGCCAAGGGCGGAAATTACTCATTCAGCGTGAGGCATGTCGAGGCTGCCGGCGAAGGCGATCTGATGGCGGAGTTTAACCGGATAAGGGAAAAGCTCGAAAAGGAAGGCCTCTTCGACAAAAGATGGAAAAAACCCATACCTGTATTTCCCTACAGGGTGGGAGTGATCACATCCCCGACAGGAGCAGCGATAGAGGATATCAAAAAAATCATCACCGCCAAGAACGATCTTACCGATATACTCATTTTTCCGACTCTTGTCCAGGGCATAGGCGCTCCGGACAGCATATGTGAAAACATCGCTCTTGCAAACAGGGTTTCGCGCTCCGGCAGACATATAGATACACTGATAGTGGGGCGAGGCGGCGGCTCCCCTGAGGATCTCGCGGCATTCAACGATGAAAGCGTAGCGCGCGCCATATTCGCCTCCGAGATACCGGTCATAAGCGCGGTAGGCCACGAATCAGATTTTTCCATAAGCGATATGGTCGCTGATGTAAGGGCTGAAACACCGACTGCTGCGGCCGATATGGCTGTCATGAACACCTTCGAGCTCAGGGATGAGATAGAATACGACAGGAAGATGCTTATTGCCTCCGCGAGGCAAAAGATTGAGAATTCGAGGCAGCTCCTGGCGGGACGTACTGATCTTTTGTACTCCAATATGAAGGGCCGCATAAATGAAGCAAGGAGCACGGTCGAAAAGGCCATGATAATTATAAGGGAAAACGACCCGAGGAACATATTCCGCAAGGGCTATGCCGCGGTAACACAGGACGGGACAATAGTTCCGGATGCTGCGTCAGTCACAGCCGGCGAAGAATACGAGATAAGAATGAGAGACGGCAGCTTCATTGCCGCTGCAAAGGAGGTCAGACAAGATGGATGACAGTGCTGAAATGAAGGCTGATCATAGCGACAAAACATTTACCGAAGCCCTGGCTGAACTGCAGAACGCGGCTGCCGAGATCGGCAGACAGGCGACAACTCTCGAAGACTCGCTCAAGCTCTTTGAAAGAGGCATGAAAGAAGCCGAATTCTGCAGGGAGATACTCGATAAAGCCGATCAGCATATCGAGATTTACGAAAAGCAGGAGGTGTGACGCATTGAAAACATTTTACGAATATAAGCATATCGTCAACGACCATCTCGGCGACTGTCTGCCGGATATTCAGCCTGAGGCGGATATACTGAGGCAGGCTATGGAATACAGCCTGCGTGTCGGCGGCAAGAGACTGAGACCGGTGCTGCTGCTGGCAGCGTGTGAATTCGCGCGCGGCGACATCAATGAGGCTATGCCTTACGCTGTCTGCCTCGAATACATACATACATATTCGCTGATACATGACGATCTGCCTGCGATGGATAATGATGACCTCAGGAGGGGCCAGCCTACGAACCATAAGGTTTACGGGGAGGATATGGCCATACTTGCAGGCGACGCTCTGCTCAGTTCAGCAGCTGAAGCCCTGACCGCAGAGCCTCTCAAATATATATATGAGCATGATAAGATGATCAGGCATCTAAGGGCGGCTCACGAAATACTGAAGCGCGCCGGCGCAGCCGGAATGATTGCCGGTCAGGTTGCCGATGTAAGATCAGAGTATGAAGAAGCCGACGAAGCCACTGTAAGGTTCATCGAAGAGCACAAGACCTCGGATCTCATCACGGCGCCGGTAAGAGCAGGCCTCATGCTGGCCGGAGCGAGTGACATCGTGCTTAATGATTTTACAAAATACGCGTTTAATCTCGGCGTAGCGTTCCAGGTCCTCGACGACATACTGGATTTTGAAGGCGACGCTGATCTGATAGGCAAAAACGTCGGCAAGGACAAGGATCTCGGCAAATGCAATTACGTCTGCGTGCACGGCCTGGACGCTGCAAAAGAAGAACTGCACCGGCTGACTGAGGCAGCTGTTTCGGCTATAGAACGCTACGGCATGCCTGCGGCATTCTTTATGCAGCTTGCCGAAGACCTCGAGTCGCGCAGATACTGATCCGCGGGCTCATTTACCGACTGATAAGTCTGATTGATAATATTAGGATTATGAAATACGATCTATACAAAGATGAGCTTTTGAATATATGCAGGACGGCATCCGTCCCGGAGCTTGAGGATCTGTGCGAACAGATACGCGGATTTCTCGTGGAAAAGGTCTCGAAGACAGGCGGGCATCTTGCGTCGAATCTGGGCATCGTCGAGCTCACCGTCGCTCTGATGCGCGTGTTTGACAGTCCGCGGGACAAGATAGTTTATGATGTCGGACATCAGACATATGTACACAAGATACTGACCGGAAGAGCTGCCGGCTTCGATAATCTGAGACAGTACAAGGGTATGTCGGGTTTTCCAAAGAGCAGGGAGAGCGAGCATGACGCCTATGACACAGGGCATTCGAGTACTTCGGTCAGCGCGGCTCTCGGCATGGCGATAGCGAGGGATCTTGCCGGCGATGACTACAATGTGACGGCTGTTATAGGCGACGGATCCTTCACTAACGGCATAGTCTATGAAGCTCTCAATAATATAGGCTCCGCACAGACGAACCTCAATATAATTCTGAATGACAACGGCATGTCTATATCAAGAAACGTGGGAGCTCTGTCAAAATACCTCAACCGGATAAGGTCATCCCGCAAATACGACGAGACCAAGGCGTCTGTCAAATCGGCATTGAACAATGTGCCTGTAGTCGGAGGAGCTATCTCAAGGAAACTGCGAAATTCCAAGGAAAAGCTCAAATACTCGATGCTCGGTGATGAGGGGCATCTGATCGAGGATCTCGGGATCAAATACTTCGGACCGGTAGACGGATATGATATACAGCAGATGGCGGATATCATCAAAGCCGCGGCTGAGTACAATGGACCTACTCTCATACACGTCCTCACCACAAAGGGCAAGGGCTATGAGTGGTCGCAAAAATATCCGCGCAAGTTCCACGGCATTTCAAGCTTTGATCCGAAGACCGGCGAGATCCTGTCAAAGGGCGGCGGACCTTCGTATTCAAAGATATTCGGCAGCAAGCTGACAGAGCTTGCGGACAAAGACGATAAGATAGTAGCGGTAGCTGCCGCAATGGGCACGGCCACCGGACTGATGCCGTTTTACGAGGCCCACACCGAGAGGTATTTTGATGTAGGCATTGCCGAGGAGCACGCGGTGGTATTCGCTGCAGGTCTGGCTAAAGCCGGCTTTAAGCCTGTCGTTGCAATATATTCGACTTTTTTGCAGAGATCGTTTGACTATCTGCTCGAGGATGTGGCGCTCCAGGATCTGCACGTGGTCTTCGCGGTTGACAGAGCGGGGCTTGTCGGGGCTGACGGCGAGACTCACCACGGACAGTTCGACCTTTCGTATCTCGGGATGATACCCGGAATGACTGTTCTGGCGCCTGCAGACGGCAAGCAGCTCGAGGAAATGCTCGAGTTCGCCGTAAACATGAATGGCCCTGTCGCCGTCAGATATCCGCGCGGATCAGCCGATGCAGAGCACCTGAGGATCAGGAGCTTCAAGGGCACGAACAATCTGGTCAGAGAGGGAAAAGATGTGACTGTACTCGCTGCAGGCGCAATGCTTGATGAGGCGCTTGAAGCAGCGGAAATGCTGGCTGCAGACGGTATAAGCGCTGCTGTTGTGAATGTAGCCGTAGTAAAGCCTCTCGATTCATCCTGGTCGGATATCAATACAGCTCTGGCAGTAACACTTGAAGACAATGTCATAAGCGGAGGCTTCGGTCAAAGCTTTACAGCCGCGTTCAAAGACTGCGGCTATGACATCATCAACATAGCAATACCGGACAGGTTCATCGAACACGGCGATATTCCGTCACTGAGACGTGAATGCGGTATAGATGCGCGATCGGTCGCAGAGAGGATCAGGGAATATTTTGAAAGAAAGGCTTGATGTACTGCTTGTAAATAACGGACTCGCCGAGTCACGCGAAAAAGCGAAGAGGACAATAATGGCGGGGCTTGTCAGGGTGGACGGGCGTCTCGAGGATAAGCCCGGTTCCAGATTCGATGTAGATGCCGATGTAGAGGTAGCGGGCAGGGAATGCCCATATGTCAGCAGAGGCGGTCTTAAGCTGCAAAAAGCGATAGAGGACTGGGGCGTATCGTGTGACGGCGCTTTCTGCGTGGACATGGGCGCATCGACAGGCGGCTTCACCGACTGCATGCTGCAGCACGGTGCTGTCAAGGTGTATGCCATCGATGTCGGGTACGGACAGCTCGACTACAAGCTTCGTGTCGATACGAGAGTGGTCAACATGGAA
>JAFRGH010000117.1 GCA_017433945.1 Mogibacterium sp.
CATCGGATCATACGGCGCAGAACAGATGAGATAATGAGAAAAGATATGATTGAAACTATAAGCAAAATCGCAAGGGAATGCGGAGCTGTTATGCTCTCTGCCCACAGCGGCACAATAGAATCTGAGACAAAAAGCGGATTCAGAGACCTTGTTACTGAATTCGATAAGAAAATACAGAAATACGCGGTAGAGCGGCTGTCCGCGGCATATCCGGGAGCGCATTTTATCTGTGAAGAAGGGGATTCATCGCATGAGTCGGCAGATGGACTCACATTTATCATCGATCCGATAGACGGAACAGCTAATTTTACGCACCACTACGGCCACAGCTGCATTTCGATCGCGTGTACAAGAGGCGGTACGCCCGAATGTGCCGCGATTTACGACCCTTTCAGAGACGAATTGTTTACTGCACAAAAGGGCAGGGGCGCATTGCTCAATGATGAGCCGATACATATTGCCGAAGGGGAACTCTCGGAGTCACTTGTGCTGTTTGGCACTTCCCCGTATAACATGGAGCTGGTAGACGAGACGCTCAATAAGCTGCGCTCGATATATGGGTGCTGCCAGGATATCCGCAGATCAGGCTCGGCAGCTCTGGATCTCTGCTACGTAGCGGCAGGCCGGGCAGGACTGTTTTTTGAGCTGGAGCTATCGCTGTGGGATTATGCAGCCGGAGCCCTGATAGTGGAGGAAGCAGGAGGAATCTGCCTGACTACCGATGGGAAAAGCCTGCAGTACACGAGACCTGTGAAAAGCCCGGTCATAGCAGGCAGCTCAGCACGCATCTGGGAAAGCGGGCTCTGCAGTAAAAGCAGCTGCTAAAATATGATAGGATTATGAGACACTATATCAAAAGCGAGGATGATTATGGACAGATCAGATAGAGCGGAAGAATTATTCAGACAGGGATATAACTGCGGCCAGGCAGTGTTTGCGGCATTTTCGGATATTGCGGGAGTGACGGCAGAGGAAGCGGCAAAAATCGCGAGTCCGTTTGGCGCGGGTTTCGGTAAGATGAGAGAGGTGTGCGGAGCGGTATCCGGTATGACTTTGCTTGCCGGGTATCTGCAGGGATACTCAGATCCGGCAGACCATGAGGGTAAGAAGGAATTGTATGCTCTCATACAGAATATGTGCAGAGAGTTCGAAGAGGCGGAGGGCTCACTTATCTGCAGGGATCTCCTCGGCCTGAATAAAGGTGAAGATATAGCTGAACCGGCAGTCAGAACAGAAGAGTATTACCAAAACAGACCGTGTGTCGGAGCGTGCAGGAAAGCGGCAGAAATAGCAGAAAAGTATTTACTCAAGTAATTTATTAGCAAATGGGAACGCCTTCGACGGAAGGCGTTTTATTGTACGACGAAACGGAGGCAGCAGTGATGCACCTCATCGCGGAATTCATCTGCATTATCCTGGCCGGTGTGATACAATACATCTGAGTCAAACGAGTGTTAGCGGTATTCCATTAGGATTGTAGGCAGGAAAGTAAAATTTGTGCAGAAAGGAATGACAATATGGGTAAATCACTGGTAGCGGTGAATGCCGGTCCACGCGTCAGGTGGAATACGGATACGCTGATCAATGAAGCAATCAAAGGAGCTGAGTCGCAGGGAGCGGAGGTTCACAAATTTGATCTTTTCCGATTGGAGAAATACACCGGCTGCATCTCCTGCTTCGGATGCAAAAAGGACAAGTTCAAAGGACGCTGTATCTGCAGGGATGGGCTTACGCCGGTTCTGGATGCAATCAGAGAGGTTGATGGACTGATCATCGGATCGCCAAACTATCTTGGAGAGCTGACATCATCCTTTCGGGCACTCTATGAGAGGCTGATATTTCAGAACCTGACATATAATCTGGAAACGCCGTGCTGCAATGAGCATCCGATTCCTGTGCTGCTTATGATGACAAGTAACGCGCCGGATAACATGTATCTGGATATGATGCATAACTACCGGCAGACACTATGCCGCTTTGTGGGACCAACAGATATATTTATCAGTGGCGATACACTGCAGCTTAAGGATTACAGTAAGACGGACTGGCAGTGGACACTGTTCGATCCGGAGGCAAAGCAGAAGCGTCATGATGAGGTGTTTCCGCAGGAATGCCGGAAGGCCTTTGAGCTGGGAGCAGCGCTTGCGTTAAAGTGTTGAGACAATGAATATAGAAAAATTCAGTGCGGCGGGTAAGGATGTGACTTTGTACCGTACAGATGAAACAGATTGTCCGCTGATCGTACTAAATAATTACGCCGATGAAGGTAAGGCTGTGATCGAAGCTGCGGAAAACCTCGGGAGAAAAGATTTTAACCTGCTTTGCGTCGGCGGTCTGGACTGGAACCGTGATATGTCACCCTGGAAATGCCCGCCGATATATCATAACGAAGAGCCGTTTACCGGCGGCGCGGATGAGTATCTGAAGAGTCTGGAGGAAAAGATCATTCCAGAAGGGCTGAAAAGGATGGCAGAAATGCCGTCTCGCATCAGCATAGCAGGCTATTCCCTTGCGGGACTCTTCGCCTTGTATGCGCTGTACCGGACGGATCTGTTCGACCGGGCTGCAAGCATGTCAGGCTCACTCTGGTTCCCGGATTTCAGGGAGTATGTGCTTACGCATAAAATAAAAAGGAAGCCGGATAAAATTTATCTCTCCCTGGGAGATAAAGAGGCGAAGACAAGAAATCAATACATGAAGTCCGTACAGGAAAATACAGAAAGCATTGCTGAGCATTACAGGAAGGCCGGGATCGATACAGTCCTTGAGATGAATCCCGGTAATCATTTCAGGGATGCGGATCTCAGGATCGCAAAAGGCATAATCGCAGTCATGTAACCGGGAGAGTATAATAGAACCATGGCAATCATGAACGCAAAAGAAATACTGAAAAGACATTTCGGATACGGCGAGCGCTTCCTGCAGGCGATGGGGACTGAATTGTAACAATCTGCGGATAGAGATCAGCAAAAATAAAGTTTGTATAGCTTTTACGCGGCAAATGTCGTATACTCTATCATGCGCTCAGCAAAATACGAGCATATAAAGGGTGTTGATAGAGGGCTGGATAAGCTGGTAGGATATCAACGCTTATAGAATCATAATAAAGGAGATTATTAAAATGACAAAAGCAGAATTCGTTGAAAAGTTTGCAGAAAAGACAGGTTTCAGCAAAAAGGACGCAGCAGCTGCAGTAGACGCTTATCACGCAGTAGTAGCTGACGCTATGAAGGCAGGCGACAAGGTCGTTATCCCTGGCGTTCTCAAGGTAGAGGTAACAGAGAGAGCTGCAAGAACAGGCCGCAACCCAAGAACAGGCGAGGAGATGGAGATCCCTGCAAAGAAATCCATCAAGGCTAAGTTCTCCGACAAGCTGCTCGGTTAATCACGCGAACAGGGTCATAGTGAACTGACACAAACAGCCGGAATCTTTGGTGATTTGAACCACAGATGCCGGCTGTTTTATTGTTTTGAAACAAAAAACGATTCACCATGCTAAAATAGTGTATTATAATAAGTAGCAGAGTCTTACAAAAAACACCAAGACGATCGATTGTTATATATGCAGGGGGTTGAGAATGAAAAAACAACGAATTGGCAGAATGCTGGCGCTGCTGCTTGTATGCTCCGTAATGATCGGTTTTACAGGATGCGGCAGCGGGGAAAGATTCATGTTCGGGACCGGAGGCACTGCGGGTACATACTATGCGTACGGCGGTGTTCTGGCACAGTACATGAAGAACTATGCCGGATACAGGGTCACGGCTGTGTCTACAGGAGGGTCCAAGGCAAACATCCAGAGTATACAGGACGGAGACTATCAGCTGGGCTTCACCCAGTCGGACGTTATGTCGTATGCATGGACAGGCACACAGACCTTTGAAAAGGACGGCCCTACTCATGATTTCCGCGTGCTCGGCTGCCTCTATGCCGAGACGGTGCAGCTCATCACCATGGATGAGAATATCAAGACAGTAGAGGATCTAAAGGGCAGAAGCGTCTCGATAGGAGAAGCCGGCTCGGGAGTTTACTTCAATGCCATGGATGTGATGAACGCTGCCGGCGTGACCATAGATGACATCAAGCCGCAGTATCAGTCCTTTGAGGACTCGAAGGAATCCCTCAAGGACGGCAAGATCGATGCGGCGTTCATAGTAGCCGGCGCGCCGACCACGGCGATCACAGAGCTCGCAACGACAAACGGAGTCTACCTGATCAATATTGACGGAGAGCTCAGAGACAGGATACTTAAGGAGTGCCCTTATTACACAGCTCTTACCATACCTGCAGGCACGTATCCGAAGCAGGATGCTGCGGTAGAAACCATAACCGTTAAGGCGACAGTTGTAGTTTCGGCGAATCTCGAAGAGGATGTGGTCTATAATCTGACAGCAGCCATATTCGACCACATTGACGAGATCACGGCAGAGAACGCCAAGGGCAGCGAGCTCGATCTTGAGAACGCTGCAAGCGTAACAGATGTACCTTATCATGCCGGCGCCGCAAAATACTACGAAGAACACGGAATCAAAGTGAATACAGAGGGATAGGAGGAGAGAGATGAGCAATAAAATGAGCGATATCCAGACGCCTGAGCTGACTCAGGAAAACCTTGACTCTGTAATGCGCAAATACGACAGAGAGTCAAATACACGCGTCTGGACAGGAACGCCCCAAAAGGTGATCACATGCATTCTGGCGGCGTTCTCCCTGTGGTGTATATATGTGACGCTGTTCGCCACGTTCCTGGAGGAGATCAGACTTACATCGTTTATGGCGCTGATCATACTGATGGGCTTCCTGATCTATCCGGCCAAAAAAGAAGATATCAAGCCTAATTACATACCGGTCACGGATATGATATTCATGGCAGCCGGAACGGCGTCGTATCTGTATTTTACCTTTAATGCCAATACGATAATCAATCAGGGCACGCATTTTACGGCTGTGCAGATCATAATCGGCATCGTGGCGATAGCCGCGCTGGTCGAGGTGACGAGGCGCTGTGTCGGCATTCCTATACTGATAGTAGCAGCCTTCTTCCTGATCTACGCGCTGGCCTTCGGACTGACCAACCCTGATTTCTTCGGACGCGTCAGATATCTGGTGAGGAACCTGTTCTACACCAAGGGCGGAATATTCTCGACACCTGTAAACGTATGCTCCAAGTACATCGTCGTGTTCATAATATTCGGCGCGTTCCTCGAAAAGACCGGCATTTCGGCGTTCTTTATCGATCTCGCCAATTCTATCGCGGGCAAATACGCCGGCGGCCCTGCCAAGGTAGCGGTAATATCCTCGGCTCTCTGCGGCATGGTCTCGGGCTCGTCGGTAGGCAACACCGTCACCACCGGATCTGTCACCATTCCTATGATGAAGGAGACCGGCTACAGAAATGAGTTCGCGGGTGCGGTCGAGGCGGCTTCGTCGACAGGCGGACAGATAATGCCGCCTATCATGGGCGCTGCGGCCTTTCTTATGGCGGATTTTATCGGCGTGCCGTATTCGAACGTTATCGGCAGGGCCATTCTCCCGGCTGTGCTGTATTTCTTCGGCATATTCATCACCGTTCATCTTGAGGCCAAGAGGCTCAAGCTGACGGGAATACCTAAGGATCAGCTTCCTAAGATGAAGATACTGGCCAGAAAGCTGTATCTGCTGATCCCGCTTGTAATGCTCATAGTCTGGGTATCCGGCAATTACATGACGATGCAGAGGGCTGCTTCGCTTGCCATAGTCCTCTCGATAGTGGTCGGATTCATTAACCGCGACGCAAAGCTCACTCCGGGCAAGATACTCGATGCTCTGCAGGCCGGCGGCAAGAGCGCCATAACAGTAGGCGCGGCATGCGGCGCCGCGGGCATCATATCCGGAACCATCACAATGACAGGTCTTGCCAATGAGCTGATCAACGTGATCGTCGGCATCGCCGGAGACAAGCTGATAATCGCCCTCGTGCTGACCATGCTCTGCTGCATCGTACTCGGCATGGGCGTTCCGACAACAGCAAACTACTGCATCATGGCAGCCACAACTGCGCCGATACTCGTCCGCATGGGCGTGCCTATCGTCGCGGCGCATTTCTTCGTATTCTATTTCGGAATAGTTGCGGACATCACACCGCCGGTAGCGCTTGCGGCATACGCCGGCAGCGCCATCGCGAAGAGCAACCCGATGAAAACAGCGTTTACCGCGTCGCGGCTTGCCATCGCCGCGTTCATCGTGCCGTACATGTTCTGCTTCAATCCAGCCATGCTGCTGATAGAAACGACAGCGCTCGGACTCGCGCAGATCGCTCTGACCGCGGTCATCGGCATATTCGGTGTCGCTGCGGGAATGGAGGGCTACTGTTTCGCGGAAATGAAACCGGTCATCCGCCTGCTCTCGATATGCGGCGGCCTGCTGCTGATCCATCCGGGACTGGTGACCGATATAGCCGGACTGATCATGGTCATCGGAGCGATGGGCGTCCAGTATATGGCCGGCAAACGCAGGACCGCATGACAGCATGATATCTGAACCGGCTGCGCAAGAGCAGCATATAAATGGAGGAAGATCAAAATGGAATATAAGCTTAAATATCCTGTCATCACTATCAGCCGCGAATACTGCGCCTTCGGCAGGACGGTAGCCGCCGCGCTGGCTGAAAAGCTGGGCATCAAATACTATGACAAGGACTTTATATATAAAACAGTGATAGAGAGCGGATTTCCCGAGGATGTCGTAAAGGAGGAGAGCGAGGCCATGAGCAGCGCCTCCAAGTTCCTCGAAGACATGCTTGGCGTGACAGCATCCTATTCGAGCTCGTTTGACAAGATATTCGAAGCCCAGAGAGGGGTGATCCTGAAGCTTACGGAAGAGGGGCCGTGCATACTGGTGGGACGCTGCGCCAACGTCATCCTCAGGGACGCGGGGATCGAAAGCTTCAATATTTATCTGCACGCGGACATCGACATAAGGAAGAAACGCTGCGCGGAGATCAAGCCTGAGATGAAGGACAAAAATCTCGAAAAATACATTAAAAAGATAGACAATGACAGGCGGATATATTTCAGGCGATACGCCGGTTCGGAGGTGGATGATCCGCGCAATTACAATATCTGCCTCGATGTAGGCAGGGCAGGTATCGACAAAACTGTGGAGACCATACTCTCTCTTGTGGCAGAGACCTGTGAATGATACAGGAGGGAGACCTTGAAAACAGATCATCCTCAATCGCGCTATTATGTATTCAATGACTACTATAATATGGAGAGCGATGAGACCCTCCATATACTCACGCATTTTAAGACATACCGGCAGACTACTGAATACACCTGCGGTGCGGCATGCTGCCTTATGGTCCTCAACTGGTTCGGAAAAGACCGATACCGCGAAATGCTTATCAGCGATCTGATCGAGAGCATACCTGAGATAGGCTCGGCAGCTGAGAATATAGCCGATTTTTTCGATCTGATCGGATGGGAGGTCGACTATCACGCTGATATCGATCTCAGGTTCACGGAGGCGGAGGCGTTTGAAAACTATATCATAGACTGTATCGATCATAACATACCCGTTCTGGTCGACTGGGTCGACTGGGCAGGCCACTGGCAGGTCATTATCGGTATCGACACATGCGGCACCGATGAGATATACGATGACGTGCTGATATTTGCCGATCCTTATGATGTGAGCTATCATTTTCATGACGGATACTATACATTCCCTGTGATGCGCTTCCTGTCAATGTGGCGTGAGGGACCGTGCGCGCAAAAGGCGGAACCATATCTGCAGCCGTTTGTAACAGCCTGGCCGCCCGGGCAGCGCTGAGCCGCGCGGAAGATCAATGATTCTTGACGGATCATTGATTTCGAATTAGAATAAGCAGCATCAAGCATGAGCTTGCGCATAAATACGGCAATGAAAGGATCGATATAATATGGATAATCAAATCAAAATAAGTACATTCAGCCCGCTGATAATAACAAAGAAGCCTGAAAAGACCGTGAGGATGTTTCAGAAGCTCGGATTTGAGGTGAGGCATGTCAAGGAACTCGATGACGGCATATTTAACGCTACATTGAAGGATGCAAACGGCAATCAGATCGACATCAGGGAAGCGGGCTCCAAAGAGGACAAGGATATGACGATCATCCGTATGAACGTTCCGGACTTTGACGCGGCATATGAGCTGCTGCAGGAGGATGACTTTAAGATCTAGGGCGGACATATTACCGAAACCGAATCATCAAAATCCGCTATGGTAGTATCTCCGACCGGCTTCGCCTTCGATCTCTGCGAGCACATCAAAAAACAAAAATAGCTGTTGAAAAGCCCTTGGAGGGCTTTTTTTAGGAGGATAGAATGGTTTCTACTGATGATACGGCTTCGCCGTAAGGTAGAAACCATTGATCTTTGGATAACTTTATGAGGGAACGGAATATGAAAAAGATAATCAGACTATTAGCGATACTGATGATGGCGATGCTGATCGCGGCGGCTTTTGTCCCGGCAGCGTTCGCAGAAACCGGAAGCGACGGCGTTGACGGCAGTGTCGGCGACGGATTGAATTCCTACGGCTCCGTCGAAGAGATCGTCAGACATATGAGCACGCGGCAAAAGATAACGCAGTGCCTTATGATGGATTTTCGCAAGTGGAACGACGGAAAAGGAGAAGCGGCAGGAATGACAGTCCTCGATCCCGAGGTAGCGGAGATCATGGCGGAATATCAGTTCGGCTCCATAATACTTTTTGCAGAAAATCTGGCAGGCACCACAGAGCAGGCGCTGCAGCTGACTAAGGATATGCAGGCAGCGGCAATGGGCAGTGACGGACTGCCTCTGCTTATCGCGACCGATCAGGAGGGCGGCATCGTCTACAGGCTTGGCAGCGGAACTGCTCTGCCTGGCAATATGGCGCTCGGTGCCACGGGTGATCCTAAGAACGCAAAGACCGCGGGGCAGATCATCGGCCGTGAGCTTTCGTCTGTAGGCATCAATACGACGCTTGCGCCTGTTATTGATGTGAACAACAATCCAAACAACTCGATCATAGGACTCAGAGCATTCAGCGATGATGCTCAGACAGTCGGTAAATTCGGCAGTGCGTATATCAGTGGTCTCAATGAATACAACATCATCGGCTGTGCCAAGCATTATCCGGGCCATGGTGATACATCGACAGATTCGCATTACGGACTGCCTGTGATAAACAAAAGCATCGATGAACTGAAGAAGATTGAGTTTGTGCCTTCTGAAACAGCGATCGCGGACGGCATAGATATGATCATGACAGCTCATATCCTCTATCCTGAGGTGGACGATTCAAAGATAATATCGGACAAGACAGGACAGGAGGAATCAAGGCCGGCGACCATGTCGCATGTACTCCTCACAGAAATACTGCGCGGTGATCTGGGCTTTAGCGGCGTAGTCGTGACCGATGCCATGAATATGGCGGGTATTACCGATACTTACAGCGAAGAGCAGTCTACACTTGAATCCATCAAGGCGGGAGCTGATCTGATATGCATGCCTGTTACAGGCATATATGACAAGGACGAGCTCAGAGAGAAGCTGGACAGCATCATCACTTATATAGAGGCTGATCTGAACAGCACTGAAGAGGGCTCGCTCACCATGGACAGGCTCGATGAAGCAGTCACCAGAGTTGTGAAGCTGAAGCAGAGTAAAGGCATACTCGATTATGATGCTGACAGCTACACCGTTGAGAAGGCTCTGGAGAACGTAGGCAGCCAGGAAAACCGCGAACTCGAAGGAGAAATTTCTGCCAAAGCGGTGACATTGATCAGAAACAATAATGATGTTCTCCCGTACAAGGCGACAAAGGACACCAAGGTGCTCGTCATGTGCCCGTATAACAACGAGCGGGCACAGATGGTCATGGGTATAAACAGAGCCAAGGCAAGCGGCAGGATCCCTAAGGAAACAGAGGTAAAGGTCTACCGATACTCGTCTGACGATTACACGGTAAAGGACGGAGAACTGATGGATGCGCTGGACTGGGCCGATTTTGTCATAATCAATTCAGAGGTCACCGGAAGCGCGGGTATGTCATACAACCACTGGACATCTCTCGGACCTCTCAACTTTACATCATACTGCAAGGCGACAGGCAAGACCTCTGTGGTGATGTCCGTTGATAAACCTTATGATGTACAGCTCTATCCGGCTGCCGATGCTGTCATAGCGGTATACGGAGACAAGGGGTCGTCTGTCGATGTGACTGAGGAGCTCCTTGACGGAGGCGTCACGGAGGATGAAAAGGCTTCCGGACCTAATATAGCTGCAGGGGTAGAGGTCATATTCGGCAATTATCAGGCGACAGGCAGGCTGCCGATAAATATCCCTGTATTCAACAGAGCCACCAAAACATTTACTGACGAGATCAGATATTCGAGAGGATACGGCCTCAGATATGTAACAAAACCGGGAAAGGCAAAGATCAAAAAAGTGACTGCCGGTAAGCGGTCAATCAAGGTCAGAGCTGCCGCAAAGGCATCAAGCCTGAACGGAAGCACATATCAGCTCGCGTACAGATATGCCGGCAGCATAAAATGGCATTACAAAAAATTCACAGGCCGGACGATCACGGTCAAAGGACTCAAAAAGGGCAGGAAGTGCATCGTCAGACTGCGCGCTCTCAGCACTCAGAACGGTAAGACATACAGCGGCAAGTGGAGCAAAGCAGTCAAATCCGCAAAGATCAGATGAGTCTGATAGAGAATGAGCAACTGACAGAAAATGATCAATGGAGAGACTGTCAAAGTGAAAGAAAGCAAGTCAAAAGCAGAAACAGCGCCTCAGGCTGTTGAGGTCAGGGGCGCAAGAGTTCATAATCTCAGGAATATAGATGTGGATGTACCTCTCAATAAGATCGTCGGTATAGCGGGAGTATCCGGATCGGGCAAATCTTCACTGGCTCTCGGAGTGCTCTATTCCGAAGGCTCGCGGAGATATCTTGATTCGCTGTCAACATATACGAGGCGCCGCATGACTCATGCCGCCAAGGCGGATGTGGATGAGGTCAGATACATACCGGCATCACTTGCCCTGCATCAGCGGCCGGGCGTGCCGGGGATAAGATCCACCTTCGGAACCGGGACTGAGCTGCTCAACAGTCTCAGGCTGATGTTCTCAAGGCTTGCGAGCCACAGATGCCCTAACGGTCACTACCTGCAGCCGACACTCGACGTCGCAGCCGAAAGAGAGCTGATATGCCCGGAATGCGGCGAACATTTCTACGCGCCGGGAGCCGAGGAGCTGGCGTTCAACAGTCAGGGCGCCTGCGCGTGCTGCGGAGGAACAGGTATAGTCAGGACCGTCGACGAATCGACTCTTGTTCCCGATGACTCGCTCACTATCGACGAAGGTGCTGTAGCACCATGGCAGACCCTGATGTGGTCTCTGATGAAGGATATCGCGAGAGAAATGGGAGTGCGCACCGACGTGCCGTTCAGAGACCTGACTCCGGAGGAAAAGGAAATAGTATTCCACGGCCCGGCGGTCAAAAAGAACATAATCTATCAGAACAGGACCAGCGGAGCGGCCGGGGACATGGATTTCACATATTTCAACGCGACATACACGGTCGAGAACGCCCTGTCCAGGGTAAAGGATGAAAAGGGCATGAAGCGTGTGGAAAAATTCCTCAGAGAGGAGCTCTGTCCCGAATGCGGAGGCACGAGGCTGTCCGAAAGGGCAAGAGCGCCAAAGCTCCGCGGGATATCGCTCGATGAGGCGTGCAAAATGACGCTGAAGGATCTGACGGAATGGGTCGCCGGCGTGCCGGGATCTCTGCCGGAGGAGATGAGACCGATGGCGGAGAGCATCTGCGAGTCATACGATGTGGCGGCCCGGCGGCTCATGGATCTCGGCCTTTCCTACCTGACACTCGACAGAAGCTCATCGACGCTCTCCACAGGAGAGAGGCAGCGCATGCAGCTGGCGAGAGCAGTGAGGAACCGGACGACAGGAGTGCTGTACGTGCTCGATGAACCTTCCATAGGTCTGCATCCGTCAAACATAGAGGGACTCAACGAGGTCATGCACGATCTGGTCAGCGACGGCAATTCGGTCGTGCTGGTCGACCACGATGTCAATATCCTTAAGGAAGCCGACTGGATAATCGAGATGGGACCCGAAGCGGGCTCGGATGGAGGACTGGTCATAGCTGAGGGTACGGTCGAAGAGATACGGAGAAATGAAGTGTCGCGGATCGGGCCGTTTCTTGGTGATGCGGCATCAGACGCAGTGCTTCGTAATGACAGGAGCGATGACGTATTCGGCAAGGGCTCGATACACATTTCCACCGGGTCGATACATACAGTAAAGCCTCTCGAGGCATCCATCCCAAAGGGAAAGCTGACCGTGGTTACAGGAGTCTCCGGCTCGGGCAAAACAACACTTGTACTCGAAAGTCTTGTGCCGGCCATCGAGGCCGTGACGAACGGGAGGCCGCTGCCTGATCATGTGAAATGCGTTGATGCCGCTGATATCCGGCATATCAAGCTCATAGATGCGACACCTATAGGTATCAATGTCAGGTCGACCGTGGCGACATATGCCAATGTGCACGACGAACTTCGCAAGATCTATGCGAGGACGGCTGCCGCTAAGGATAGAGGACTCAAAGCCGGCGCGTTTTCGTACAATACAGGAAGCCTTCGCTGTACTGTCTGCGACGGCACAGGCGAGATCAGCCTGGATGTCCAGTTCCTGCCGGATGTGGATATACC
>JAFRGH010000118.1 GCA_017433945.1 Mogibacterium sp.
GTATCGCCAAGGCTTCTGGCGATGTTCTTTGCCATGTCAAGGCAGTTGCCTGTGCCCGAATAGCAGAAAATGACGTTTTCTTTCATCTTTGGTCTCCTTTTAGCAGCAGTTCTCTGCCGGTATTTCAGCAACAATATCTGCAAAAATATCTACAACTTTATATGCGAAATAATTATACAACATCTATCAGCCTTAAAAAAGCGTCATGAAACCAAAATTGTGACAGTAGTTCCCCCGGGGCGGGGCCTCTGTCTGCTCCTGCCTGTGACTCGGAGTTTACAAATCTCCGGTCTGCGATTATACTTTGTCTGTAATAAGACTGAATTCAGGATCAACGGAGGCCGGAGCCAATGGCTAAAAACAAGTCAAGAAGCAAGAACTCTTCATCTCAGGCGAAGCCAAAAAATACAGCATCTGGCGGTGAAGCACAGAAATCCGAGTCATCAAAGACTCAGGCAAAGCCGAAAGAGGTGCTATATCAGGTAAAGACCAAAAGGGACAGCGGGGTGTTAAAGGCATACATCACTTTTACGTACCGTATGCTTCACCCGGGCGTATCTGTACGCCTCATGCTCTACGGACTGGTCATCGCCCTGCCGGGCATCTTCTTTTTCAAGGACCTGTACTGGAGGATATTCTTTACCGGCATAGGCGTTCTTATGATACTTCTGGGTCTGTTCCGACAGTACATCTCGCTGTGGATGACCAAGAGGAACGATCCGGATCACAGGAGCGGAGCAGAGTTTACGTATAACTTCACAGTCAACGACGCTGACTTTCTCAGGGAAGGTGTACGGTATTCGGGGATCGATAAGTATAAGGATATAACCGGCTTCTATCACGATGATTCATATCTGTACATGGGTATGAAGAACAAGGAGATCATCGTCATTCCGAAAAGTGCTTTCACCATTGGCGACTCTGACTCATTCGAAGACTTCATTTATAAGAAAAGCAAAAAGACCTGCCACTGGCTGCCGAACAATTACCGTGACATGATGAAACAGAGACGGGCTCAGCGCGCGGTATCCTCCGGCAGCATGCTCAAAAAATAAAATACCGCCGGCTGCGTCACTCATGAACAGAACGCGCCGGCGTTTTATCTGTAATCAACGATCTCTACTCCCTGATCTGCCGCGATACCGCGCAGCTTTTTCATTTCTTCCTTATCCGGAGTATAGAACCCTTCCTGATCGAACGGCATTCCTATCGCCTCATATTTTATCCTGCCCAGAGAATGATAAGGCAGCAGCTCCATTTTAGCCGCAGGCAGTACATCATGGACATACGCCGCGGATGCGGCTATGTTTTCCTCACTGTTATTTACTCCGCCGATCACCGGTATCCTTATGACCGCCTCCGGCGCTCCGTGCCCTGCAGCGCCGTTTTCTGCCGGACGGCCAAGCGTTCCCAGACGGGCTATGTTCTCAAGTATGCGTTCATTGCTTACACCTGTGAATTCCTTATGCACCGCCGGATCCATATGCTTGAGGTCCATGAATATCAGGTCCATCCGCTCAAGTGACGGCCTCACAAGTTCGAAATCGAAGTATCCGCAGCTCTCAAGATCTATGCTGCATCCGGCATCGTACAGCTCCCGCGACAGATAGTCCAGGAATTCAGGCTGTGATGTCGCCTCGCCGCCCGAGAAAGTTACTCCGCCTCCGCTGTATGAGAAAAACAGCCGGTGTTTCAGGACCTCGCGTATCACGTCATCTGCGTCCATAAGGGTCACCATGCGGGTCCTGGCTTCCTCAGGACAGGCGTCAGCGCACGCTCCGCAGGCCGTGCATCTGTCGCGGCCGGCATTGAGATCTATGCCTATACCCTGCGGGCACACGGCAGTACAGGCACCGCAGCCGATGCATTTTCTCTTGTGCCATCCCATGAGTTTTTTCTGCTCGAAGCCTTCGGGATTGGAGCACCATCTGCACCGGAGAGGACATCCTGCCATGAATATATTGGTACGTATCCCTTCTCCGTCATTTACCGAAAAGGGCTGTATCTGCATTATGTATCCTTTTACGCCCATACTTACAATTATGCCCGGCCGCTTGGCCGGGCTTTTGTCTGTTATCAGAATGCTTCGTGCGCATTCCTCGCCATTATCGAATCCTGCATCTCCCTTGAGAGGTTGGTGAACTGAGCGCTGTATCCGGCTACCCTTACCAGCAGGCTGCGGTATTTATCAGGGTTGGCCTGCGCGTCAGCAAGCACCTCGTTGGAGATCGTGTTGAACTGCACGTGGAAGCCTCCCAGGGCGAAATAGCTCTGAAGCATTGCGCCCAGATTAGCTCTGCCGCGCTTTGTCGCGACAAGGTCATGGTTCAGACGCAGATTAAGGAGCGTACCTCCGCTGTGCTTATCGTGATTCATTTTAGCTGCGCTGCGCAGAGCAGCCAGGCAGGTCGACTTGTCGCTGCCTGTATACGGGGAAACGCCCTCGTTTATAGGGTCCTTCGCGTGTCTGCCTTCAGGAGTTGCGCCGAGCACCTTGCCGGTCGGCAGATAATTCGAGATCCCCATGAACGCGGTAACGAAATGGTTCCCGTAAAGATCATCGTATTTTGTGACCTCCTCATAGAAGAAGTCCGCGAGATCACGCGCTATTGAATCGACATAATCGTCATCGTTGCCGTACTTAGGACACGCGAGTGCAAGCTCCCTGAGCTGCTCATAGCCTTCCCAGTTGCTGTCAATGGCATCGATGATCTCAGCCATCGTGGTCACGCCATCCTCAAAGACAAGTTTTTTGATGACAGCAAGGGAATTTGCCGTTACAGACAGACCGACACCTGTGAATACCGGTCCTATATTGTACTTGGCTCCGCCGTCCACGAGGTCGCGGCCGTTATTCATGCAGTACTCGTTGCAGGCTGACATGAAAGGTCTGTGTCCGATCTCCCGGTGTATCTCCTGGGCAGTCACAAGGCTTATCACGCCGTGGCGCACAAGATACCTGAACTGCTTTTTCCAGGCCTCGAGGATCTCATCCATGGAAGCAAAGGTCTTAGGGTCCTTTTCTTCAGGCGCTACCTGCTCTCCGGACAGGCGGCTTCTTCCCTGATTCAGTGCGAATTCCAGGGCAGCCGCAAAGCTTATGCTGGCAGCGGATGTCCACTCGAAGGTCTTGCGCGAATGAGGAACCACGCAGCCGCAGTTGTTCCAGTCTCTTGCATCCTCAGGCCTGTACCCGAGGTTTGACAGCATCTGATAGCCTGTTCTGTCACCGTGGATGGCAGGAAATCCGCATCCTGTTGATACGAGCTCCGTCACTGCCTCCATGAACTCAGGCGGGCAGTCAGGGTGTATCCTGCAGCTCAGTGTCGGCTGGTGTGTCATGCATTCCCTTGTGGCCTGTATGGCCATGTATGAAACCGTGTTAGTGGCATCAGTCCCGTCGACCTTTGTGCCGCCTATAGTGAGGTTCTCAAAATTGGTGTATCCGGCAAAGAAGCTCGCTGTATTTTTTGATATGGTCCAAGCCCACTCACTGTACTTCAGCCACAGGCACTCGACAAGTTCAAGCGCAGTATCGTAGTCTATAATACCGGCCTCTTCATCCGCCTTGTAATACGGATACATATACTGATCGAATCTGCCCGGATTCCACGCCAGCGGATTCTCAGCTATGATACCGCCGAGCTGTACGAACCACACGAACTGAATCGCTTCTCTGAACGTCTTCGGAGGCTGCTCCGGTATGCGCGAGCATACATCAGCGATCTTTCTGAGCTCCTTCTTTCTGACAGGATCGGTCTCAGCCTCTGCCATCTCTGCAGCCTTTTCGCTGTAACGTCTGCCCAGAGTGATCATTCCGTCTGCGATCAGCACCATTGACTTGTAGAAATCGATCTTTGCTTTCTCCTGCGGGATCGCCTCATCGAGCTTCGCCATATAAGCTTCAGCCTCTGCCCGTATGCCGCCGTATCCTTTAGGGAGCAGCACATCCACATAATCAGCAGA
>JAFRGH010000119.1 GCA_017433945.1 Mogibacterium sp.
CCGAACATCAGCAGATCTTCGTCATGATTTGACTCTAAAACAAGAGTGTCCGCGTCGCGTATGGCAGAGTAAATGCTGTCGGTCACGATGCCGGTGTCAGTTACTATAGCCAGCTTTTCGCCGCCGTATTCTATAGTGTAGCTGAGAGGCTCTGAGGCGTCATGGCTGATAGGAAAGGCCTTTATCGTAATATTATTACAATTATCTGAATTATTTATATCTGAATCTGCTGATTCCCCGCCATAATCAACACGATGGCCGACGCGGAGCTCTATCGTATCCCCTGCCTCGACCATTCTCAGTCTCTCCTCCGGGATATATTTGAAATTTTCCGTATGCTCTGCTGTACCCCGGCTTGCTACAAACATGGCATTACAGCATTTGCGGCCTATAGCTCTGACACTGCGGACATGATCGATATGCTCATGGGTCACAAGGACGGCATCCACCTGTTCGGGATCTATGTTGAATTTGTCGAGAGCCCCGACTATCCTTTTGGCCGTCAGCCCTACATCGAGGAGGATAGTGTATCTGCCGGCCATGATCAGATAAGAATTGCCGGAGCTGCTGCTTCCTATTGATATTACTTCAATTGCCATCTTCTTTTGCTTCCTCAGGGTTTTTTCTTAGGGTTCATATATTTCATCCTGCCAAGGCGCAGCAGTTCCTCAGCGCGGTTTTGCGTCGTCAGGAGCTACTGCTGTTGTGAGGATTCCTCCTTTGGCTCGGGCGGAAGCTCCCAGCCCGAGTTGCGGACGTATTCGCGGTCGCGCATGCAGATCGATCTGTAGCTGCAGTGATTGCATACGAGCTTCTTGCCGTCTTTAAACGGTCTGATCCTGATATTGCCGCTCATTATTCCGGATGCCGTCTCCCTGATACGGTCAAGCACGTCATTTTTGAGCGATTCGTATTCCTCGCGGGTCATGCTGCTGTGCGCGGAACGTGAAGCTGCCAGAACTTCTGCCGGCATCGCCCCGAGCACTCCCGGTTCATCGATATAGCTGCCTTTGAGCTTGAACGCATCGGCTGCATCGGATTCTCTGATCTCGCTGAGCTTCTTGCTGCTCATTCGGTCAGCGGATTCTATCGGATCCTTGATGTTGAAATAGAATATGCCTGCAGGCTCAATGGCCCGCCTGTTTACAGTGCCGTTAGCGGCACCAATGCTTTCGGACACAGCTTCTCTGCCGGACGTCGCGGAAATCATATAGATCATGAGCTGCATCTTATAGCCGTTTCGCATCTTCCATACATCGAGTCTGTCGCTGCCGGTCTTGTAGTCTATGACACGGACGCGTTCAGACTCAGTGACGGTCAGATAAGCCGCGCGGTCTATCTTGCCCTCGACATATACCTTTGTTCCGTCTATATCAAGGGTGATAGGCTTGAATCTGCCGCCGCGTCTGAAGCCTTCTTCAAATTCGGCTCCTTCCAGTGAATCGGCGGCAAGCTGCTGCGCCATGGCGGAGGCTGCGGCTGAGCATATCTCCCGTATCCTGGACATGCGGAACTGCTCGCTTCCGGCAGAAATGAACAGCCCTCCGTTGTAGTTTGCCGCTATCTTGTCGAGCTCTTCGCTTACGAGGCGCTCTATATCGGAATCTGCAGGATCGATCGAGCTTCTGTTAATTCTGTCTGTATGATCTGTTTCTTCAATGACCGTGGTTGTATCGTTATCAATGTTTTGGGCATCAGTGATTTGCTGATTCTCATTGCGGGCTGCTCTGATGCGTTCAAGGATTGCCCTGTCGCTTCCCATCAGGCGGCGGGCTACCGCCATCAGGCATTCGTGGTAGGCATCTCCTATTGAGCGGGGATCGCTTCTGAAATCCCGCTCTTCCTTTGGTCTCAGGCCCCGGTCTATGTAGAATTTGAAGGGGCATTCAAAGTAGCTGTTGATGGACGATGCGCTGAGGACCAGGGACCCGTCCCTGCGTCCGAAGAGGGCGGCAGGTATGCCGCCCGCGAGCGGCCGGGGGTCGTTGTTGTCGGCGGCCGCGAGGAGCATCGTCTGAAGCTCCTCATGCCTGTTGTCATCAAACCATTTCAGCAGAGCCTGTGTCTGCGGATCGCTGTAATCGGTCACATTCCGGTCTTTGAGGTGTTCCGTCAGGTGCCTGAGGGCTTCCTTTTCACTGTTCATCAGGTCACTGACGGGTACAGCTATATTCAAATTATTAATATTGTTTACCGCATCATGCGTTCCCGCAGAACGTGCATCTTGATTTCTGTCCGACCGTACACCGTGGTTTTCATCTGATCGATCAATGGACTGCCTGATGAAACTAATGCCATTAGAATTAAGACCTGTTCCGTTCCAGCCGGCTGTCACTATATCATCCCGGATCAGACCGTCCTCGTCTATCCTCGGGAAAAGCGTTCTCAGAGATTCTATCAGTTCGGACGGCGCCGCATCTCCTCCGTTGACATCCGTCATGGACCAGCTTATGTAAAGCTTTTCCGACGGCTTGGCCAGCATGCGGTACATCGCTGCTTTTTCCTCGTTCAGTTTTATATCATCAAGCGCTCCGAGCGGAAATTCGACCTCTCTGAACCAGGCTTTTTCATCCACGGAGAATAGTCCTTCCGGCGATGGCGAAAGCGGAAGTGTGCCTTCGTTCGCTCCGAGTACGACCGCAGCGCGGACGGGTCTCGGGCGTGTCCTTATCATGGTTCCCATTGACAGCCCGTCGGCCGCAGGAGGGATAACTCCTACCTCCACGCCTGTCAGTCCCGAAACATAGATATCTGTAAAATCGGCGAGGTCCATTTCAACATCGCCCATTATCTGCACTATCTGATCAAGTAATTCAAGAGCCTTATTGTAGCTCTGCACCAGCCTCTGCGCTTCATCGTGCAGGCCGGCTTCTTCATCGGCATTGGCCGCATCCTCGACCGCCCTGTCCAGATCCCACGCATCCTGCAGATATGATTTGAACCACTTTACAAATCTTTCGACAGTAGGGTGTTCCGGTGCTTTTATCAGCTCGTCAAGCGGCGAAATGCGTTTCATGATATCCGCCCGCATCTCACCCAGGGCCGCAAAGCGCTCGCTGCCAATGTTTTCCTCGCCGTATCTGAAATCATGATCCCACATGGAGCCTTTGATATGATAGGACGAAACGTAGTTTTCCAGATCCTCGACCGCCTCGTCATCATATGGCGTCAGCCCTGTCTTGAGCATAGCAAAGAGGTACTGTGCCGAGCCCCGGTACTGCGCGAACCAGAGCAGGTCCACGATAAAGCTGACAGCCGGCGTGTCTGTTATATCTCTTGTCGAGTCAGCAAATACAGGCAGTCCGTATTCCTCGAACACTCTTCTTATCACAGGCTGCATGCTGCCCTCATCGTTGGCGATCACCTGTATGTCGCGCATCCTGTATCCGAGATCTCTGACAAGGTGGAATATATATGCCGCCGCGCTCTCGGCCTCCGCATACGGATCAACGGATTTAACAAGCGTCAGGTCTGCAGGAACGAACTGCGCATTTTCCGCCTTTTCCGCCGCGCTCAGGTCTCTGTTCCATAGGCCTCTTTCGATCCTCTTGATCGTCTCAGACCTCGGCAGCTCATAGGCAGGGCTTATCTCCTCGAGCTTTATTCTGAGCCCGCGGTCCTTCCATTCAGGCTCTGCCGACCTTGCATACAGCATGCGTATCATCTGCTCGTCCAGTTCAAAGTCCGACCTGTTTACGATCAAATTGACCGATCTGCATGCCAGCGAGAGCTCGAACATCGCGTCGGTGAATTTTGGCGTGATGCTGTCGTAGCCGTATATCCAGATGGTCTTGTTCCTGATCATCTGAGAGGATCCTATCGCCTCGATATATGACGCGATATAGTCCTCAGAATCCGTGTATTTGCCGTCTATGGCCTCTTCATAGGCACGCACGACTCCCTCAAGCTCGGCGAGCTTCGCCCGCAGCAGGGGATCGGGCGAAATCTTTTTTGCGCTGCCGGTGCTGCCCGGCGAAAGCGCGTCACCCTCCTGCAGCATTTTCGCAAAGTCGTCAAGGCTGCAGTTCTGCTGCTTGAACTGAGAAATGAAATCGCTCAGCATGCTCGTAAATGTCATCCTGCCGGCGGAGCGGCGGAATATGTCGAAATCTTCCATGTGCTCGCGTATAATGCGGGTCAGCAGCATGAAGCGGCCGTATTTGTCCAGCATCGGCACGGACTCCCTGCCCTGCTCGGTCAGCAGGCGCAGCCCCAGTCTGTTCATAGACAGTATCTCGACATCGAAGAGGCAGTCCGTATCGAGATATTTGAGCGCCTGCTCCTCAGCCACCAGCGTGTACTGATTCGGCACCAAAACAAAGGTCTCACCTCCGTCATCCGCAATGCGGTCGTAGATGAAACCTTCTTTGTCAATATTTTCCCTGCCTGCGTATAGATTCAGCACTTACTCTTTTATTTGTTATCTTTTCCCAGATATTTCATTACCACCATAGTGATATCATCAAACTGAGGCGCTTCGCCAACGAATTCATCGATCTCGCTTCGTATAGCCGGCAGCAGTTTTTTGCACTCAGCATCCTTGTTTTTGTTGAGTGCCATTTCGAGACGTTCTTCTCCGAACATTTCAAGATCTGCGTTTGTAGCTTCGGTAACACCGTCAGTATACACAAAAATCATATCGCCCGGTTTGAGATCAAATTCATTTTCCTTGAAGATCATGCCTTCCATAGCGGCAACAGCAGGAGAATGTCTCGTCTTTCGCATCGTGTAGGATTCACTTTCACCGGATATAGCCGGATTCTCATGACCCGCGTTTGCCTCGATCACGTGGCCTGTTTCAATGTCGACAAGAGCCAGCCATACTGTAACAAAGAGGCCCGCTTCATTTCCTTCACAAAGCTGATCATTGACATTCATCAGGGCTTCGGCAGGGGATTCGCCCATCATCATGCGGTTTTTGATAAGGGTCTTGGCGATCACCATAAACAGTGCAGCCGGAACGCCCTTGCCGGATACATCGGCTATTACAACTGCAAGATGTCTGTCATCTACCATGAAGAAGTCATAGAAGTCACCGCCCACTTCCTTGGCCGGATCCATCGTGGCATATATGTCAAACTCTTTGAACTCAGGGAACGCCGGGAAAATAGACGGAAGCATGTCTGCCTGTATCTTGGTCGCGACATTGAGCTCTGCCCCTATGCGCTCCTTTTCCTTTGTCACATCGACAAGGTCTGACATGTAGTGCTTCATGTCCGCGAACATTTCCGTTATTGAACTGGACAGAGCTTCCATCTCGTCCTCTGTATGTATATCCGGATCGCTCACGACCAGATCATCAGGTGTCTCGGCATGGCGAGTGCTCTCAACAAAGCTGGCCGCCGTGTCTCTGAGTCTCTGAAGAGGACTCACGACGCGTCTCCTGAGCCAGATGTTTGTCAGCACGAGAGTGATGATCATGAGGATAAGAGCCGCTATGGAGACGGTAATGATATAGTAGCGCCTGGTCTCGTAGATCTTCTCTATGGACAGATCCGCGGCAAGCATCGCGACAGACTTCCCGGACGAATCACGAAGAGCCGTCATGCCTGTATACATATGACCGAACTCATCGGTATCCTGGGAAAAGAATGTGACTTCTTCTGAATCCATTCCGTCCATGAAGTGCTTTGCGACTTCGGCAGAATTATCGGTACCTGTCAGGGAACCGAGCTCAACTGAATAGGACGCTTCGTCCTCCGCCCTCTCCTGTGAGGTGACACCGGCCATGACACTCATCATATTGTCCACGTCCCCGGTATTGAGAGGCTTGTACACGTATATATAATCCACAGCGTAATGCTCCTTGATCGAGTCAAGCAGCTTTTGCTCGGCTTCAAACTTTTCGGACTTCTCACCGCTGTCGATACACGCCTGCATATCATCGGCATCTATCTGGGACGCGGCGAATGTCAGCACGTCTCTTAAGTACACCTGATACCTGTCCATCACTCTGGTCGAATAGGTGTTGTAGCCTATCGCGCCCAGAGCGGCACTGAGGATCAGGATGAGCAGCGTTAGTCCGACCATCAGACTCCTGCCGATGGTTTTAGAGGTCTTGTTGTTAGTTTCCGGCATTTTTTCGTATCTCCTTTCCGTTAAGCGCGAAGTGTGCGCCTCCCAGAGCGATTATAAGTCCCAGGAAAGCCATGATCCCTGCCGGAGTTCCTGCCATAAGTCTTCCGAATATGACAGGTCCGAGGGATTCTCCGATATTCTCTGAGAAGTTATATAAGCCCATAGCCTTGTCTTCGCCATATTTCTGTGTGGCTTTCATGCCAAGGAAGTATGTCTGCTGTGACGGTTTTGCGAACGATGCCGACAATCCGAGCAGCAGCAGCGCCGCTATGAGGCCCTCTACGTTCCACGTAATCGTGAACAGGGCGACGGCCAGCACATTGAGCCCGACAGCGGCATAAAGAGCTCTTGCTCCGAGCTTCTCCTCAGCCACATCCGGCATCCTCCTGCCGAGCATCACAGCCATTTCAGAGTACAGCATCAGGAAGACCGAAGCCATGACTTCTCCGTATCCCAGACTGTCACTGAACAGCGGTACGAAGTAGAATATGAAGCTGTTGAATATAATATACGGATTCTGTATCAGCAGTATAAAGCTCCATACAGATTTGTGTCCGAGGAACCTGCCCACTGAAGGTCCGCCTTCACTCTCATCTTCTTCCGGCGCCTTGAGGATGCCTGCAAGCGTTCCTGTCAGGTACGTGCCGAGCATCAGCAGCACTCCCCAGAACAGCGCCGCTACAAGGAATACGTTCTTCTGTCCGACATTGGTCGCCAGAAGTCCGCCGAGTATCATACCGAAGTTGATGCCCGAAAGGCTCGCGGTATTGTAGATCGCGAAGCCCTCCTGACGCTCGGCTTCATCGGGCAGATACGTGAGCATCACGTAAACGGCATTGGTAATGAGGCCTACTCCTATACCATCGAGTAATAGACCCGCCATTACAGGCGCGTATCCCTTCATGAGCACTATTATGAGGTTGCCCGCAAGAGAGCAGAGCATGCTGATCGCGAACACTCTCTTTAGTCCGAGCTTCCGCACCGCCCCGGCGCAGAACAGCGACATGATACCCATGACGAAGATATTGACCGTCATAGGCAGAGCCGCCCCGAAGCTTCGCCATGCTGCCGGCAGTGCGTCAGAGTTGCGGAGTATATACACAGGCAGGAACGATGACACGAGGTTGTAAGCCGAGAAGATCGTGAATATCAGGATCCTGATAAGATGCGGAGGCATTTTGTCCGCCGCTCTCCCGGCCAGCTCGTATTCACTGCGCGCTTTCAGGAACGACGTTGCTTCACTTATCACTATCCAGAGCAGCAGGACTATCGCGACTATCGATAGCAGCACCTTGCGCCTCATGGCGCTTATCATGTCCTGTACGACGTATGTGTCGGCCCCTACGGCAACGACGCCAACTACGCTTTCATCATCATTCTTTATCGGGACCTTGACCGACAGGTATGTACCGGATACATCCTCGGACTCATCGTTCCACACCGGTTCGCCCTTATCATAGACTTCCCTGACCTCATCCGTTTCGAACTCGTCAAGGCGGAAGAACGTGCCTATCGATTGGTCGAGATAAGCGACAGCGTATCCGTAATTGTCCTCAGCGCTCAGTCTCAGGATATTGCAGTATGCTGTACGCGAGAAATCCACGTTCATCGGGATCGATTGTGTCATAGTAGTGCAGAGGTTCCTGTAGGCTTCATTTCCGAAGTCCTTTGCCGCAACTACCCCGTTGAGGTCTTCCTCCTCTATGCCTGCGGCGACCACATAAGCCGTGGTCTGCAGCTGCTCGCGGATCTTGTCTCTGTAGCTTTGGTCGAACGCGTTGAGGAGCATCGCGCTTACGATCACACCCACGAGCGCCGCCAGACCGAGTACAACGAGAGTATCCGAGCCTGATACGCGGCGGCCCTTATTAGCCCGCAGGATCGAAACGATCCTGAGGACAGCGACCAGAGCAGCCGCAATAAGCAGAATGAATGTAAGCAGGAATATCATCTGCCTTACCAGCACAGGGACGGATTTCCTTACAGTCGTGTAGAGCGTATCATCCCTGCCTGTTACCCTGAGTCCCTCGGAATCCGCGAGGAGCAAGCCGCTGCCGTCTTCTGTACCGGTGACAGTCTGGCTGTCAGTGTCATTGGCAAGCGTCGCCGCGGTCTGTCCGGCCGTATCAACGGCAAGAGCCTCTTGTGTCCTTATATCCGTAAACAACAGCTTCCCGCCATTCATACCGATGCGGAAAGGGACCCTCGCTTCCTGACCGGGCCATTCGGTCGTATAGAGCAGCTCGTCCTTTCCTGAAGCGCCGCAGCGCCTTATCTCTCCATTTTTGTTGAGTATGATGAGATCATCTCCGACGATGGCTATATCGCTGACCGCATTGAAGGCATCATGATATTTGAGCGAATACAGCTCTTTGTCGTTGTTATAGAGCACCACACTGTTGTCAAGACATTCCGCGTAGGATACGCCTTCATCTGTAGCAAGCAGGCCGTACAGCTTGTGTTTGTTGACGACCTCGTCATCGCCCCCGTACTCCCTCTCTGCTACAGTCTCGATATATTTGCCGTCCAGATCGTATTTGAAGATCTGCTCTCCCGCGACCAGCATCCCGTCCCAGATGGATGCGGAGATATACAGGCAGTCCCTGCCCACCGAGACCTCATCAATGTAAAGTCCCTCTCCGTCAGGTCCCTCTGTCAGTTCAAACTCGGCTTTGCCGTCCTTATTAAAGCAGATGACCCTTGCGTGCCCGCTGTCTATTACATAGTACAGTCCGTCAGCCTCAACTGCTTTGTACCCATAGGATACCTCGGTGCTGTCGCTGATAGCCTCAGACAGAGGCATCGCAACCATCCTGATGACCACGACAAGTGCTATCAGTACGGCAGCGACAACGGCATCCGCTTTGCTGAGACTGCCCGAGAGCAGATAGTTTTTGATCCTTGCTTTTGTGCTTTTTTCGTTCATATTAGCCTGCAGTTCCTTAGAGTTCCTGTCTGAAGTGTCCGTATTCCTTGTATTTTACCGGCGCGGTGTAGTTTACATTCTCGCCGTCGGCGCTGAGCATCTCCGAAAAGAGTATGCAGCAAAATGTCGCCGCGCCCTTGTGAGCCTTGCGGCACTTGCGGTATGAGTCGATCTCCACGACGCTGTTGACCTCGATTATCGTCCTGGCCCCGTAGACATAAAGCGGCAGAGCCGGCATTGAGATATAGTCCTTGATCGCTTCGAACCTGATCATATTATCCGTGAGGCCTCTCAGGATCTTGTTCCGCTCGATATACGGTTTCCTGGCATTTTCGAATTGCTCCATAAGGGATAGATTCCTGCTGTGCATGACCGTCAGTTTTTCGATATTGAGTATACCATTCAGTCTGTCTATCAGTCTGAGATACATATCGGTGACTGTAAAGAGCATGCTGTCAAATGAAGCGCGGGCCCTTTCCCTGACTTCTCCAACAAGAGGCTCTGTCATCGAATGGAGCTCCTTGCGGTATGACATGTCCGGAAGTGATACGACCAGAGCAGAGCCAAGAGCATCCGCCACTACGAAAGGCAGGAGCACATGCATATATTCCTGGTATGTGATATCCGGCTTTACTGTATAAAAACTCAGATCCGCTATCTCGCCCGCGCGGGCGTCGATAAAGTCTGACAGCTCCGGCTGAGGATCCTCCGCCAGCTCTGTCTCGCTTCCGTCCTTATAGCGCTTGCCGGTAGTAAAATCATAAAGCAGCTCGTCTCCGCTGATGAGCTTTATGCGCGCCATAACCTCATAGTCGCTGAAGAGGCACGGGCCGCCTTCGACGCAGACATCGTCCGGATCATCAGCAAGAGCATTTTTAATTGTCTCAACGTTCTCACAGTAATACGGGAAGTCCCTCCTGTGATTAAAACGGAGGCCGTTCATCTTATCGATCACCGAGGCCAGCTGTTCAAAGCTCATCACATCCGCTGTGTTCTTAAAGCGGAGATAGCCCTCGTCCCCGTACGGCATCTCGTAGAAGTCACCTGTCGTTATTTTAAAATCCAGCAGATCATCGCTGCAGTCTCTGTATGCGGAATTCTCTGTCCTTATACCTCGTTCTTCCAGTAATCCTCTTATTGTCAGAAACATTGACACTCCTTGTCAAAACAGTTATTGGCACAAACCTCGTATCTAAGTATTGTACATTTTTTACGTCCGAATTTCGACAGTTTCAGCGTCTTTTTTCGTAAGCTATTTTATGATCCCTGTTGCTTTTTCATAAGTCTTATTTTTTCTGCTATCTCCTTTACTTCTTCATATCCAAGGTCTGTCAGCTCATCGGCTGCCCGTACAAGCGCTGAGTCAAAGTTTTCACTCATTTTGTCGAATCTCTCCATAAGTATCCTCTTGTTAAGGCCGATCTCGGCAGCCGCTTTTGCGAAGTTCTCACGTCCCAGGCTGCTCCACTCGGTTTCACCACCTATGGAAAACGCCATCTCTGAAGAATGTTTGTCGTAAATGATCGTGCTCACTATATCGTATGCCGGAGCCAGCCTTACCGATCTCAGATTGCTGTCATACAGCAATGATAAGTTCTTGATGTGACCATCGGTATTGCCAATCATGTAGTGAAAAGAGATAATGTCCCAAAGCTTCATCTGATCCTCTATCGGCGAAGCAGAACGTTCCGCAAGCAGGTCGAACAATCTTTTCATATATCCTCCGCCGGCATGCTCATATTTGTCTGCAGAAGGGATACCCAGAGCCTGACAAAAATCCTCCTGGTGCAATCTGCGCGGTGCCGGCAGTCCTGATATTACGGTCTCACTGCCTTTCATCGTCCTGTCATATCGTTCTGCTGCAAACAGCAGGTTTCGGGAAATCGACGTTTCATTCGCTCCATCCTGCTTTTTCCCGCCCGTATTTACGATTATCGTACGCGGCACCTCGATTCCCAGCAGTTCCGCAGTTTTCATAGCCAGCTGCTCATTTTGAACGATATGGTTATATCTTATATGACTTTGCTTCACGATATGAGTACTCGGAGCACTGCCGACAGGTAAAAACCAGCGGGCATCCTTATCTCTGTAAGCGCCGATTTTCCCTGATGCTCCGGTCAGAGAGAGGTGTGATTCGACAACGAGGTCGGCAGATTTGCTTGCTCCCTCCGCAGCTATTTCCATCATATATTCCGGACTGAGTTCTCTGTATTCCGGCTCGACAGCTACGAATCCTTCACCTTTGATCTGCACAGCTCCGAGGCATTCGCCTCCGAGCATTTCGAGCAGTGCCAGATAATCGTTGCTGTCCGCCCTGTTATTCTCACTGATCTTGCGGCGTAAAAACCCCTCCGGCAGCAGCCCTTCGAAAAAAATGCCGGTCTCGAGCGGGCCAAAGGTTTCCTCTCTGAGCGGAAGCGCGATCGAGATAGGTCTTGCTGTTTCTGAAGCAAGATAATCCATAGAGTATGTAAAGCCGGCATTGTATTCGTTTTCACCGACTATGCTGCCAACCTCTCTCATCCTTCCGTTTATCTCTATTGATACATCGAGCTTTCGCATATCTTCCGATCCTTCCTGTGTCAATAAGTCAATGAAGATCGTTCACTCACTCATTCTCCTCTTGCCCCGATTATAAGATCCATGCCAAGCAGGCTGACTACACGCATCAGCTTGTTTAGCTGTATCGTATCCTTGCCGTTTTCAAGATCGGATAAAAAGCTTGCGCTTATCCCTGCATATTCTGCCAGGAAAGCCTGTGTATATCCGAGTTCTTTTCTCCTGCGTCTTATCTCAGCGCCTAATTCAGCTGCGTTGCGAACCGTCCTCATGACAAGTTTCTCCTGATAATCCTGTAAACCTGATAATCCCGCAATGGATGTTATATGCTGAATAAAGCCGTTCGGCTATAATTATTCTTTCGAGCATAAAAATAGCCGAACAGCCATATTATCTCTTAATTGATTATAATATAGCCGTTCGGCGAAATCAACGCTTGCTTTGAGTCAAAAAGAACCATCCCTTTTGACTCCTTTTGACTCGCATTTGCCCCATGACCTATTTCACTTTAACAGTCACTGTTTTTGTTACAGTTTTCCCGTCATACCAATTGTTTCCCTTATCTGTGATCTTGACTTTGATCCTGTAGCTTCCTTTTTTGGTTCCCTTCTTCACTGTGATTTTTCCACTTTTCGAATTTATGCTTAACGCTTTTTTTGATTTTGCATCTGTGCCGGATCCCTTGTAGCTGATGCTGCCTATTCCATTGCTTACCGTCAATGCTGCTACTGTCTGTGCCTTATTCCTGACTTTGCTGTATTTTACGGTCTTCGTCTGTGTCTTTACACTCATCGGCTCGGCAACATCCACCAGCACTACAGATTCTCCGTAATATGGCGCAATGCCTTCGATAACCGCAAAGTAGCCGCCTGTCTTATCCGGATATGAATCAAGCTTTGTTTTGCTGCTTCTGACCAGATAATCCCACTTATCCTTTTCGAAATTGTTATCGTCAACGTTGCCGCTTCTTTTGAACCACTCGACCTTATAATCCTTTCCGGCAGTCAAGGTCTGCATATTGTATGATGTTTTTACCTCAGGTTCTCCCAGACTGCTTTTCCATACCCAGAATCTGTCATTCATTCTCCACCCATCTTTGTGGAAGCTGTCAAAGCTTATATCTGCACAGATCCAGTTTAGTGAATGAATATCCGCTACGCAGATCTCCTGCTCGAGAGACCCCGTGAAACCTTTACCTGCTTTTGCTTCTGCGACGACATAGTAGATCGAAAAGCCGGATTCCACACCTTCTCCATCTCCATTTAGTCCTACAGGTCCGGCGATTTCATTCAGAATCGGTCTGTTCTCCTGCTCATTCCATCCTACTTCCTCGCAAAATTTCAATTCATAGGCATCTGCAGTCACTGCATTGCCGTCGGCATCATTCAATTTGATCCTGAGGTCCTCAAGAGACAGCTTCTTATCTTTGTTTTCTACCGGGCAAAAGACCATCCAGTCATAGTCTCCGTTTCCGTTGAACAGCATCCTGCAGCTGCCAATGTCAGTTCCGGTTTCCGCAAATGCCATTGCCGGCATCAATGTAAACACCATTACTACCGCAAGCAGTATTGCATATAGTTTCCTTGCTTTCATAAACACGCTCCTTTCCTTCACTCTTCTGCTCAATCTTTATTACAGATCCTGCGTCCATGTTTATATTCCCGGCATCACGCTTTATTCGCACATCGTATACTATTGGCTTAGCGCTCACCGCACATGATCGCAGGATCATTCGGATGGTTTCATTTTAATAAATCAGCATACTAAAAAGGTGGTCTCTAAGACCACCCGTAAGGCGACAGAAAAGTGCGCCGGAAAACTGTGCCTGAGAACCGTCCCCCGGCTCGCTATTCTCCGACTGCGCCGGCTGCGGTGAAGACTCTGTCCGTATTGGCGAGGATCAGTGCCATTTCGCCTATCGTTATGTCATCCGGTCTGTTGGCTCCGGTCATTATTCCTGTTTCCTCGGCAAAGGCCGCGGCCACACGCTCTCCGGGATATTCGCCGTTGTCATCCTTGAGGCTTGACCAGTCTGCGACCCTCTCAGGATCGTACAGCTTGACCGCAACGTATACCATAACGCTCCTGTTTATGGTCTGCGAATCGTTCCATGTCCACGGCAGGAAGAAATCCTCGCTCTCGTGCGGCATCTCGGTGTTAGGCGCATTCACATAGTCCGCGTCCAGTCCGTAGCAGTCGATCAGCACAGTCTTGAGCAGTCCGATGGTAGCCACGGCATCAGTTCCGGTCATACCGTCCAGACCGCCCTCATTTCCGCTGAAAAGCTCTGTATCAAATTTGTCGTTCATGTAGCTGACGGCATCTGCCACGCGCTCTTCATCCGAGGTGTACGCAGGTATCGCATCCTCGCTGAACGGAGTCCATGTAACAGCCTTGTAGATCTGAAATCCGGTGAATCCGAACAACACGGCGGCAAGCAGGCAGGCGGCAATGATCTTAGCAATGCGCAGCCTCTGAGCTGAAGGGTTTGCCTTCGCAAGCGCCTTTTTAACCTGATCGATGTCGCTGTATCTGTCCTCTGGCGAGAATGCCGTGCACTTATCTATTATCTCAGCCAACGGCTTGTATACACTGATGTTTTTGTTCTCTCTCGGGCTGCCTGTCAGCAGAAATCTCAGCAGCACTCCGAGCGAGTATATATCGGCGCGCGCATCGGTCTGCGAGAAGCCATACTGTTCCGGCGGTGCGTATGCAACGGTTCCGATGAATCTCGTATCAGTGTCGTTTTCGCTGTTGTGAACACGGGCTATGTCAAAATCTATCAGCGCGATATGGAGCTTTTCCTGCCGGCGAGAATCCGCCTCAGCTTCCGTTTCCGTTTCCGCATCTGTTCCCGCTTCTGTTTCCGCTTCCGTTTCCGCCCAGCTTTCGGTCTCTGCAAGACGTACTATTATGTTCTGCGGCTTGATGTCCCTGTGTATTATCGGCTCGTCTCTGTGATGAAGATGGGCCAGTATGTCACAGAGCTGCATGCAGATATCCGTGATCTGCTCACGGCTCAGTTCGTTTTCGGATGCATAGCGGTCAAGAGGGATGCCCTCTATGTACTCACGCACTGTGACAAACATGGCATCGTTTGAATACTCTGTCGTGTATTTCGGGATGCCCTCCCCTCCTATTTCTTTCAACAGGCTGAAAGATATTCCGGCATTTCCTCTGTGTACGTCCTGGTCATCCTGACGATAATCCCCTGACTGATCATTTTCAAACTCTGCAGTGTTTTGTGTGTCCTCTCCAAACGACCAGACGCTGCGGTCGTAGCATTTTGCCACATATCTGTTGCCTTGCGCATCCTGCACCACATAAGTTTCCACGCCGTTTCTCTCAGCGAGGCATTCCGTCATCGTATACCTGCTGATAAACTCCGCCGGATAGGCAGAATCTTCATAGGTAGCGAGCAGCTCCGCAAGCAGGTCAGAAGCGTCCGGGCCTTCACCGACCTCATCGAGGCCAAACCATTCGTTGCCGTGCCCTGCCAGATATACCGCGCTCTGGAGCTCATTGATCCTGTCGATCAGCTTTTCAAACATGGCTGGCACCTCCCATGAGGGGCATGTCGTTATCATACAGACACTGCTGTGTTTCTATAACTGACCAGCCGTTTTCGAGACCAAAGGCGATGACCGCATCCCGCCTGACCTTTGGATGGAGCGCTGCATGCCTCGCTACCTTAAGCAGCTGCTGGGCATCCTTCACATCCATACCGAATCCGAATGCAAGCTGCAGCACGGTGTCACGGGACGGATTGCGGCTTCCTCTGAACAGCCTGTGGCCATACGAGCGCTCGATATTGGCCCGCCTGATGACCACCTCAGGTTTTACACTGCCTGCAGAACAAAGCTCAGTGATGTAATCGCTCAGTCCGGGTAGTTCTGTATATTCATCTCCTGCTGTCATGAAACTGTTCACACTCGGCGACGAAAAAAGTCTTCCCCACATTTCTTCGGTGGTCAGATACGCCGACTTATCTGTCATCTGCATTGCCTCCTCTTTTACATGTATTGATTGGCTCTTATTCTCTGTTTGCGGCGTCCTGCGAGAGCTTTGCTCTCACGAAAATATCGATGTCTCCGTCCATGACGGCGTCGACATTGCCGACCTCGGCGCCTGTCCTCGTGTCCTTGACCATGGTATACGGCTGAAATACGTAGTTGCGTATCTGGGAGCCCCATGTGGCCATTGACTGGTCGCCCTTGATCTCGTTGAGGTTCTCCTTGTGAGCCTCCTCGGCTATCCTTGTCAGCTTGGAGATGAGGATCTTCATAGCGACCTCACGGTTCATGATCTGAGATCTCTCGTTCTGGCAGGTGACGACTATCCCCGTAGGCAGATGGGTGATCCTGACGGCGGAGTCTGTGGTGTTTACGTGCTGTCCGCCCGCACCTCCCGATCTGTAGGTGTCTATCTTGAGATCCTGCGGATCTATGTTGACCTCGATATCATCGCCTATGTCAGGTACGACCTCAACAGCGGCAAACGAAGTCTGCCTCTTGCCCATGGCATTGAACGGCGAGATTCGTACAAGCCTGTGCACGCCTGTCTCGCTTTTGAGCAGGCCGTATGCGTTGTCGCCCTCGACCTGTATGGTCGAGCTCTTGATGCCGTAGTCGACATCATCCTGGCGGTCGAGTATCTTTGTCTTGAAGCCCTTCTTTTCGCAGTATCTCAGATACATGCGCTCGAGCATCTCCGCCCAGTCATTGGCGTCGACTCCGCCCGTGCCCGAATGTATGCTGAGTATGGCATCCTTCGCGTCGTATTTTCCGCTGAGCAGCATGCGTGTCTTGAGATCCTCGAGGTCATCCTTGAGCGCGTCAAAAGACCTGATGATGGATTTTGCTTCATCCTCGTCATCAAGCTCCTCTGCTATCTCTATGAGATCCGGCATTTCTTCAAGACCGTCGGACAGCCTGGTATATTCGTTCAGCCTGTCCTCGAGAGATTTCTTTTCCTTGAGGACCTTTTGGGCGTTTTTCTGGTCGTCCCAAAATCCCGGCTTGAGGCTCTCGTCCTCGAGCTCCTGTACTCTCTTCTTTAACCCGGCCGGGTCAAAGATAACCTCCCACTTCCTCGATCTGTTCCTTCAGAACGGGAAGTTGACTTTTTATTTCGTCTAACTGCAGCATTTTACCTCCAATTGCTTCTTTCAATAACGTTTTTCAATAACGTTTTTCAATAACTTCTTCCAATAACTATTTTCATTAACTACTTTGTATATTATCTCACGGAATCACATGACGATCATATCTGCCGGATCTCTCTTTCAGATCAGCGCGAGCAGATCCGAAGGCTTATCGAATATATACTCGGGCACACAGTTATCCTGCTCGAGCTGCTCCATATCTATCTTGTGGCTCCAGCCTGCAAGCGCACAGTCGATTCCTGCCGCTTTGGCGCAGCCCGCGTCATATTTCGTATCGCCTATGAATATGGTTTCCGCCGGGACGGCTCCGAGCTTTTCCATCACCTTAAGCGCTGCTTCCGGATCAGGTTTATGCGAGCTTACATCCTCCCTTACCACTGCCGCATCGATATAATCAGCAAGTCCAAGCTCATCCATGTACCTGTCATAGCTGTTCCTGCGGCGGGACGTCGCCATTCCGATCCTGCAGTCCCTCACTCTCAGCTCATCCAGCAGCTCTCTGATTCCGTCGAAAGCGTCCGCCATGCCGCTGCAGTATTTCTGCTGAAATTCGTCATAGAATCTGCAGACCTCATCGGTGTCCTCGCCGGGTATCATGCGCGCCGCCGTATCCGTCAGCACCTCGCCGAAGGTCGCGACTATCACATCCTCATCAATACTGTGGCCAAGATAATGCTCAAAGGTACCCTGCCACGATCTGATGATCATGTCGTTGGTGTTGACGAGAGTCCCGTCAAAATCAAAAATGATATATTTCTTTTTCAAGGCTACTATCTTACACCAGCAGGCATAAAACGGTCAACGCCGTATCGCTGTCAGCGCCCGCCAGGAATGCTACAATTCAGCAAAAGAAAAGGGCGATCCTTTTGTGTCCGCATACCGGATACAAAGGATCGCCCCTCATGTATTATTCTAAGACTGCGCTGTTTCAGTCTTTATACTCTCTACGCGCTTTTTACGCACATTTTAGCCTACGCATCCTTCAGCTCGAGGTAGAGTGCCGCGTTTGTGTTCTGGATGTATGGATTTGCCCAGAATATGCCTACCAGTCCCAGTGTGCAGACCGAAAGGATATCCCATCCGAGGAACGAGAGGTCGAGGACGAAAGCATTCCACTTGTGACCGTCCATCATTTCCTTTGATCTTCTCAGTACATCCATAGGCGCGAGCTCAGGATTGTCTCTGACGATATATGGCACCATTCTGTAGCACAGAGCCAGATATATACCAGGCACGACAAACAGCATGGCTCCTATCGCTATGAATAAGCTTCTCAGGAACATAGTGAAGAACTTGTGTCCGTAATCACTGAAGCCTTCCTTGAGCAGATTCACGTCTGCCGTACCGCTCTGAACATTTTCCTTGAAGAACGCGTAGCAGCCTATCTTCAGAGGATTGAAGATGAATATATCAAGCAGCACGCTGATCACAATTATCATCGAGAACATCCCGAGAATCGCCACCAGGATCATTACTTTTTCGTTCTGAGGAAGGCTGGCAACCTGTTGCTGAACATTCTCCCCTCTCACCTTTGAATTGACAGCAACGCTGCCTCCTGCAGTCAGCAGGCTCAGAACGAACGCTACCAGCACATTAGGCCAGTAATTGGCACGAAATGCCGCTTTTCCTCTTTCCTTTAGCTCCTGTCTGTTCCACATAACAATTCTCCTTTCTTTCTATATATTAGTAAAGAATAATTATTCCTTTTTAAGCTTGCCATCTGATGCTTTGCTCTTCCGTATCTTATACAAATATGTGCAGCAGCTATCGACCTCCATTTTCGATAGCTGCGAGCTCCGCATATTCATTAATTATATCGGATACAGCAGAATTATCTGTAAAGCATATGCATGGATGGTATGTTTACACAGTCTGTCCGCCGCGGTCTACCAGCCGCCGCCTCCGCCGCCTCCGGAGCCTCCGCCGCTGAAGCCGCCTCCACTGAAGCCGCCTCCGCCGCTCCAGCTTCCGCCGCCGCTGCTGAATCCACCGCCGCCATGGCCGGAATCCGGTACCACTATATGATTGCTTACGCTGGCCGAGCAGTCGCTCATCATACGGCCCATCATGTAGTAATCAAAGGCGTCGAAGCTTCGGTAGCCGCTTCTGAACCATCTCGGCTCGACGATAGGGATGCTTTCGAATTTTTTGATCCACTTATTGGTAAGTCCGAAGACATACGCATAAGGGATTATGTGGTAGAAATACTCCGGGTCGCCTTCGATAAGTTCGTTCAGCTTGTCGAGCTCCGCTGTTCTGATAAAATCTCTGAAGCCCAGTATCCGCCCGAGCAGCGCCGTGTACTCTCTCTTCTTGGCTATCGAGATCACGCTGAAGAACAGCGAAACCAGGGTTCCTATATACAGCGCCCAGGTTATAGCAGCTGCTTTGATGTCGCTGATATAAGTCATCGAGTCAAGCATTACAGGCAGCAGTCCCACGCCGACAGCGAAGAACCACATCGCTCCTATGCATTTGAGCACTGTCTTTACCTTTGAAGCGCGGCGCACCTTGTCATATGCCGAGCAGAGGAAGGCTGAAGCCACGGCAATGTGGAAGCAGGCCCATCCCATGAGCATGCCTGTTTCTGCTTCGCCGTTTGCCTTAGCCCACATAGCGAGCGCAACGGCCGGCATCATGGCAGCGATCGTTCCGCCTATCCTGGCCATGTAGGCGCCTTCCTTGAACATGGAGTTCCGCCCCTCGAACATCTTGGCGAGCTGCTCCTTTGCAGTCATGTATTTTGTTCCGAAGGTCTTACCCAGCTTCAGGCTGCTTACGCTTGTTTTATTGTTTGAGAAAAGACCTTTCCAGATAGTATGGACGTATTTCGGCTCATCGTCTCCCGGTTCATCCACCTTATGGAATATGAACTCTCTGCGGTCCTTTTCCTCTATCTCTATATAGCCCTTATCCGCCATGTAGACGATGGTCGAGATAAGATCCTCCTTGTCCACCGCGGCATCGATGATGAACCCGATCTCGCCAGGTGTCAGGCCGTCAGGAGGGTAAAACTCCAGTGTCCTGACCATGTGATCGTCCCTGCCGTACAGGTACCACAGAATAAATGCTCCGATCGGGCCGAGCGCGAACAGCAGCAGAGGCATCACGCCTATCTGCCCGAATTGCTTAGCGCCTACCCAGTAGCCCTGAGGCAGCTCGAGTGTAAGGGTTATCCCGTGATACGCCGGCAGCTCCTTCGCCTTGACCGTTATCGTCAGGCCGTCATCTGAGACATCATAGGTCGCCCCGTCCTCGTTTCCGGTAGCGCCGTATGTTCCCGAGTAAAGTGCCAGCTTGCTGAGATCGGCCTCCTTAGGCAGCGTCACCCTGCAGGTCGCCTTATCTATGCCCGTCTGCCAGTCTGTCGGGATGAGATTGAGAAGCAGCATATCCTTATCCTGATTCTCATCCTCGTACATGGCGATATTGTAATAAATATCGTAGGCGTTCTCGCCGGTCAGCGTGTAATCACCGCTGCCGATCTGCAGTACCATATTGCCGTTCTGTGTGTATGTATCCAGATCGTAGTCCGGCACCCTGATCTTCGAGATCTTTTGTCCCTGCATCGGCAGGTATCTGTATATCCCGTGATGCGGAGTTATGTAGTTGATGTCGATGTACTCGTGATAGTCATAGGAATTGTCCTCAGCGACATCGACGTCGACGTTGTATTCGAGCGCCTCCATCGTGGTGTCGGCCGCGTAGACAGAGCTCCCTGCATTTCTGCGGAAATCCGTTTTGTCCGCGCCGCCCGTGACGATGCCGAAAGGCGTCATCATGACGATCAGCGCGGCTATCGCGAATACAACAGCAGCCCTGACGGGCAGGCTATGCGTAAGGCAGCGCTCATTATGCTGACATGCCGCGCTGCTGCCGCAGTCACGAAGCAAGTCTGAGCAGGCCCGTTTGCTTCCGCGACTTTTTGAAAAATGGACTCTCAAAACGACACCTCCCTTCACACTAAGCTATGCTGTAATCAGGGGCGATCGTCCATATCGGCTCAAATGCTGATGAGTCAGTATGAATCGTTCCCTTTACATTATATCCACTTCTGAACCGAAGAATGATCCCACTCCGGCTCCGAAGCCAAGGCCAAAATTGCCCCAGTCCCTGCAGACACATTCTACAGACCTTCATCGAAGTCGTCTGAGTGCATCTTCGGGAAATTGAATGCATCCGCTATTATGCTGGTCGGAAAGCTCTCGACCTTGGTGTTGTAGTCACGCAGCACTGCCGTATAGTATTTGCGCGCATTGTCGATGTCCTGATCCGAGCCTGTCGCCTCATATTTGCGAAGCTCCTGCTCAGCCAGCTCTATTCGATTCTTCTCTTTGGTCAGCGAGTTGTAGGTGATAAGTACGAATACCGCCGCTATCACGACTATCAGTATGATTATCTTAAGCATTTCTCCCTCCTTCCGACCGTTTTTGGTTCTTATGCGTTGCGGCCGCAGCAGTTCTTGTATTTTTTGCCGGATCCGCAAGGACACGGATCGTTGCGGCCGACCTTAGGCATGTCACGTCTGATGGTCTCCTGCTTGCCTGTCTTTTCGGCCTTTGGAGCTGCTCCCGGCATGCTGCCGCGGCCGGACGACGCGCTGTCGTCCCTGTACTCGTCCTTTGACGCCGATGTCCTGCCTGTGATGACATTTCTTCTCTGCGTCCTGGTCGTTACAGTTACATTGTAGCAGAATTTGACTGTCTCTTCTCTGATATCCGCGATCATCTCGTCGAACATCGCGAAGCCCTCCTGCGCGTAGGCAACTGCAGGATCCTGCTGTCCGAGTCCTCTGAGGCCGATACCATCCTTGAGCTGATCCATCGCGTCGATATGATCCATCCAGCGGTTGTCAACGACGCGGAGCAGGATCATTCTCTCGACCTCTCTCATCTGCTCCTCGCCTATCTCCTCAACCTTTTCGGCATAGAGCTGATCGAATACGTCCTTGATGTCCTGTCTGAGCTTCTGATCATCGAGCCCTGTCAGATATTCGCTGTCGAATACGAGTCTGCCCCTGAACGCCGGAGTGATCTTTTCGAGACCGTCCGTTATCCTCTGCATATCCCATTCTTCAGGATACTTTGATTCGAGAACGACCGGATCAACGATACCGTCTATGATCTCATGCGTCATGTTGCGGATGTAATCGCTGACGTCCTCGCCGTCAAGCACCATGCGTCTCTGATCGTATATGATCTCACGCTGCTTGTTCATGACATTGTCGTACTGCAGCACGTATTTACGTATGGAGAAATTCTTGCCCTCGACCTTTTTCTGCGCGCTCTCGATAGAACGTGACAGCATGCCGGCCTCGAGCGGCTGATCCTCATCTATACCG
>JAFRGH010000120.1 GCA_017433945.1 Mogibacterium sp.
GAGCCGGTACAAATATATTGAGTTCCTCCTGAAACATCGTCCGAACGGAAATATGTCCGATGATGAGTTGGACAAACTTGCTCCATGGGATCCTGATGTACAGAAGGCGTGTTCCAAAAGTTATTCCAAGGATTCAGAGTAAAATGCTCCGAATCCAATTCACATAATCCAACGCCTCAAATTAGGCGCTTACCATAAAAAAACAGACACCGCATGGATGTCTGTTTTTTATTGGTGGTCTGTACAGGGCTCGAACCTGTGACATCATGGTTGTGACCCATGCGCTCTCCCAGCTGAGCTAACAGACCGCAAGGCGGTGAAGCCGCCTGTGACCAACAAATCAATTATACATCAAATCGGGCGCTTTGACACACCCGATTGCTTTTTTTGTGGATTATTATGAGTACATGAGTCGAAAAGAACCGTCCCTACTGACTCACGAAGGCGGAGTAGATGGCGCGGATGGCAGACTTAAAGTCGTTTGCCTCGACGCCGATTATTACGTTGATCTCGCTCGTGCCCTGGTTTATCATGCGAATGTTTATACCGGCTTCGGCAAGGGCGGCTGTGATCTTCGCCGCGACTCCTACAGTGCGGCTGAGTCCCATTCCCACGACGGCTATCAGCGCTATGTCGGGAACTACGGTGATCTCATCCGGATGCAGGCGGCTCTCGAATTCCTGCAGGACCTCGTCCAGATGATCATCAAGCTCAGCGCTCTCTATTACGACGGAGAGGGAATCGATGCTTGTCGGTATGTGGTCAAAGCTGATGCCGAGGTCTTCGAGTACCGCGAGTGTGCGGCGCACGAAGCCGACCTCCCTGTTCATCATGTTCTTATATACAGTGATGACCGTGAACGGCTTCTTGCCGGCTATACCGGATAGAACTTTGTCGTTCTGGTAGGTGCTCTCTGTGGTGATTATTGTGCCCGGATCCTCAGGCGCGTTGGTGTTGCGTATATTGATCGGTATGTTGGCAAGCCTTACAGGGAATACTGCTTCCTCATGCAGCACGCTTGCACCCATATATGAGAGCTCGCGCAGCTCCATATATGAAATGTATTCTATAGGCTTAGGATCATCGACTATTCGAGGATCAGCCATAAGCAGCCCGGAGACGTCGGTCCAGTTTTCATATATATCGGCATTAACTGCGCGGGCTACGAGCGATCCGGTGACATCGGAGCCTCCGCGCGAGAGTATCTTTATTTCTCCGGTCTTTATGTCGCTTCCGTAGAAACCCGGGAGCACGGCGCGTTCGTGCTTCGCCAGCTCTTCTGACAGTGCCTTGTTTGTCTCTTCGGCGAGAAGCCTGCCCTTGCTGTCAAATAATATGAGACCCTTTGTGTCGACAAAATCATAGCCGAGATACGCTGCTACGAGCACGGCAGAGAGATATTCGCCGCGGCTCACGATGTAGTCCTCGGAGCAGCCGCTGTCAAGCTCTTGTAAAATTTCTTCGCACCTGCTGCCCAGATCGACGTCGATGCCGAGATTGTATTTGATCGCGCTGTAGCGGTCGGTGATCACCTGAAACAGCTGTCTGTACGGAATGTTGTGATCGGCCTGGGCCTTGCACATGAAGAGCAGATCCGTGATCTTGTTGTCGCCGTCAAATCTCTTGCCCGGAGCTGATACCACCACATAGCGGCGGCCTGGATCCGCTTCAACTATCTCTTTTATCTTGTTCAGCTGTATCCCGTCCGCAACGGAGGAACCGCCGAATTTCACAGCCTTTATACCTGTCTTTTTGCCCGTCTTTATACCCATGATCAAACCTCGCAAATAATTTAATATGTGTTTCTGATAAACTCCCGACCATTCTATAACAAAAGATATGCGTTTGCCATCTTTGTTTCAAATGTATCAGATGCAGTCTGCTCCCGGCCGCCGGATGAATTGTAATGCGTGAACAGTATAATCCGGCCCTGTGGACTGAATTTTATTTACTTTTTGAATGTCCATAATATCTGAGTATATGGATTCTCAAATCGCTGGATATCGCGGCGGTGATTTAGTAAAATAACACTGAATAGCTCAATGTTGATTTTTGGAAGAGCAGCACTGATCGGTATACAAATGCCTGAATCAGATCAGATGAAGCAATAATAATGGCGGGATCAATTATCGTGAACAAACAAGCGGGAATAAAAAAGAAAAAATCGCTGCAAAGGCGTGTATTTGCTATTTCACTGACAGGCGGGCTGTTCCTCGGAATAGTGTCGCTTATGATCGGGCTCGGCATTTATGCCTTTGTTCTGATGGATCAATATATATCGCGGGCTTTCAATCTGACGACCCGCGTCTCGGCCATAGCTGAGGAGCATGTTGATATCAAAGCTTTGGTAAGCAGCGTAATGGACGTTTATAAAGATATTCCTGATGATGAAAGATCAGATCCTGAGGATCCCTCATATCTTAAAAGATTCGCGTTCATCAGGGATGATGAGGATTATAAGAATATGATCGATATCCTGGCAAGTCATAAGGATCTGGCCGATATCAGTGATATTTATCTCTGTGCCTATGATCGTAACAGTGCCAGGATCGTATACATCGCGGATCCTGAAACAGATCCGGAGCTTTACTGCCCTCCGGGCAGATGGGATACATACGGTCAAAATAAGGTGGATAAGTTCCTGAACTGGAAGGGCGGTAATAAGCTCTACGCCTTTGGTTATGAGCCGGGGTACGGTTTGCTGGTCACCTCGGGAATCCCTCTTGGAGATGAGCAGGGGGATGTGGTCGGCTACATATTGGCAGATATAGAGATCATGAGCCTTATCCGTGGCATGGGCACCTTTGTTATATGCTTCACGATAGCTCTCGTTCTTATCATGACAGTTTACATAACAGTCATACTTCGCGTCATGAAAAAGAAGCTTATCGACCCTATCAATCGCGTGTCAGAAGCTGCAAAACAGTATGCCTCTGATAAACTGGCAGGCTCAGATGCTGATGAGCACTTTGAGGGACTCGGGATCGACAGCGGGGATGAGATAGAAGACCTCGCTCATACAATGGCAGCGATGGAAAAGGACATGGGCCAGTATGTCAGAAACCTGATGCAGATCACCAAGGAAAAAGAACGTATCGGTGTGGAGCTGAACATGGCTGCCGGAATACAGCAATCCGCGATCCCGGGTATATTCCCTGCTTTTCCGGACAGAAAAGAATTTGATCTGTATGCCTCTATGGATCCGGCAAAGGAGGTCGGCGGTGATTTCTACGATTTCTTTTTCATTGATGATGACCACCTCTGCCTGCTCATAGCGGATGTCTCCGGCAAGGGTGTTCCGGCGTCGCTGTTTATGATGACTACAAAGATCATCCTTAACTATCATGTAAAATCAGGAAAGCCGCTGGCCGAATGCATGATAGAAGCAAATGACAGCATATGTGAAAAAGATATCAGCGGGATGTTCGTCACTGTATGGATAGCGGTACTTGATCTGACGACAGGTGAATGTGTAAGCGTTAATGCAGGGCACGAGCATCCTGCTATCTGCCATAACGGCAGATTCGAACTGGATATATATCGTCATTCCCCTGCGGTAGCTGCGATAGAAGGGATTCGCTACCGGGAGAGAAGCTTCAGGCTGGATCCGGGAGACGCGATATTTGTATATACAGATGGTGTTCCGGAGGCGACGAACGCAGATGATGAGATGTTCGGATCAGAGAGGATGATGAATACACTCAATAAGGATCCGCATGCATCACCTAAGGAACTGCTGATGCAGGTCCGCAGGGCTGTCGACGCCTTTGTCGAAGATGCACCGCAATTCGATGACCTCACTATGCTTGCTATCCGGTATAACGGGAATAACTAAAATAAGCTCTTACCGGCGAAAACGCATAATATAACTCATGAGAATACAAAAAAATACAGCAAGGGAAAGATGACGAGGAAACGGCAATGAAACGAACGATTACAAAGAATTATCTGGTAAGGAGATCATTCACAATTCTGTTATCTCTGGTAATGATTTTGTCCATGATGCCTGCGGCGTTTGCGGGGACAGACAGAGCCAGCGCCTCTCAGTATGACGGCGAAGCTCTGAATGCTCTTGCAGAGCAGCTTCAGGATCCGTCGAACGATCCTTTCAGAGATACCGAGGCAGGAAGCTCTGTAAGGATAGCAGAGGACTATCCCGAGAGCTACGACCTTCGCGACAAGGGCTTCGTAACACCTGTAAAATTCCAGAATCCATTCGGTACATGCTGGGGCTTTGCGGCCATAGCCGCGGCTGAGAGCAGCATACTCGGCTCCGGTCTTGCGGCAAAGGACGGTTATGATGCCGATACATTTGATCTGTCCGAAAAGCATCTGGTGTATTTCGTAAGCCAGCCGATAAATGACAAAAATGATCCGCAGTACGGAGAGGGCACGCAGCACGCAGACGGTGTTTCGCTTGCGGATCTTTTGAACGGAGGAGGATTCCCGTTTACGGCGACGAGTCTTTTCGCGTCAGGCATGGGGCCGGTACTCGAGGAGAGACATCCGGATCTCAGATATATGGGCAAAAACGGAGAGACCATAAAGAGAGTTATCAACGGAAAGATCACGGATTATTTTTACAGCGATGAGGACGACTGGTCGCTCCCTTCAGACTGGAGATATAAGCAGTCATATGTCCTCAGAGAATCATTTATTCTCGATTCTCCTGCGCAGGTAAATGAGGAGACAGGTGAGTATACATATAACCCTGTCGGAACCGAAGAGATCAAACAGATGCTCATGAACAACCGCGCAGTACAGATCGGATTTCATGCGGATCAGTCGACGCCCGGACAGGAGAGCGACGGTAAGTATATAAGCAGACACTGGGCTCATTATACATATGATGCCGATGCAGAGGGCAATCATGCTGTTACCATAGTCGGCTGGGACGATAATTATGATAAGAGTAATTTCGTTGAAGGGCATGAGCCGCCTGAAAACGGCGCGTGGCTCGTTAAGAACAGCTGGGGAAGCGAGGAGAGAAGCTTTCCGCACAGAGGCCCTGCATGGGGAATAGAGAACAGCAAGGGTGAGCATACGGGGTATTTCTGGCTGTCATATTATGACAGGACGCTGGCAATGCCTGAAGCGCTCGACTTCGATAAGAGCAATGTAAACAACTCCTATAATATAGACGAGCATGATTATATGCCGGTCGAGAATGTGAACGGCGCAGCGATAGATAAAAAGCTCGTCATGGCCAATGTATTCAAGGCTGACGAAACGCAGCTGCTCGAGCAGGTATCATGTGAGACGACATATGCCAATACCAGGGTGGTAAATGATATCTATATACTGCCTGACCGCTTCAGCGATCCGACCGATGGCAAGCTTGTTGACAGCACCTCGGATACCTTTGCCCTCGGAGGCTTTCATAAGATGGACCTTAAGGATCCTGATATAATCCAGAAGGACCAGTATTATTCGATAGTACAGACGCAGACCGTTCCAAACGGGGATTATGCGATCAACTTCCCGGTATCCACGTCAGAAAACACGATAAAGCTTTTATACCCTGATGCCGCGACCTGGGTCAGGGGAGTAGTCAACAAGGGCGAAAGCTTCTTATATGCAGATGGCAGATGGATAGATTACTCTGATGAAAAGCTTCGTGAAAAAATTCTGGGCATGTCGTCTTTAATGGTGACATTTGATAATTTCCCTATCAAGGGATACAGCAAGCCTCTTGCAAACCTGAATCTCTATGTGGCCGGAAATAATGTGATCGGTCATTCGGAGGATGATAACACATCCTCATTCAGAGTGCTTTTCACTGGTGATGAAGGCGGTGACTATAACGCGCCTGCGATAAGCTGGGAGCTTGCGGAGGGCGGATCGGATATTTTCACGCTGACGCCGGATCCTGCTGATCCCACCAGAGCGAAGGTTCAGTCAAAGAAACAGGGCAGATCGCTGCTCTTCGTTACGGCCGAAGGCATAGGCACCACGGTCATTCCTATATCTGTTGCGAAGAGGACTATCGCTGTCACATCGATAATTCAAAAGGATGATACCTACACAGGAAAGGCCAAAAAACCTAAGGTCGTCGTGGAGGACGACACCGGAGAGGTCATCCCTTCGAGCCATTATACCGTCAGATATAAGAACAATATCAAATGCGGGGAAGCCAGCGCGATAGTAACAATCAATAAAGGCGATGAAGCTTACAAACACGAGTCTGTAGACGCAAGCTTTTACATCGTTCCTCAAAAGGCTGTCATCAAAAAGCTGAGCACGGGCAAGGGAAGGCTGACTGTGACGGTCAAAAACCAGAAAAAGTCAGGCGTTGTCAGCTATAAGCTCAGATACCGCGCCAAGGGCAGCAAAAAATGGTCAGTCAAAACATTCAAAGCATCAAAAGGCACAGATCTGACAGTCAAAGGACTCAAAAAAGGCAAACGCTATCAGGTAAAGGTATGCGCCGTCGGACCTGACATGCTTGAGGGCAGATACAGCAAAACAAAGACGAGCACAGCGGTCAGATAGCATACAGATAGATGAGGAGGAAAAGCAATGGCAAAAACAAACACTATCTTTGAAGGAGTCGCAACAGCTCTTATCACTCCGATGACGGAGAACGGAGTCAATTATGAACAGTTCGGCAGGCTCATCGACTGGCAGATAGAGCAGGGCATCGATGCTCTGGTAATCGCAGGCACTACAGGCGAGGGCTCGACACTGACCGACGAGGAGCATAAGGAATGCATAAGCTTTGCCGTCGAGAGAGCTGCGCACAGAGTCCCTGTAATTGCGGGAACGGGCAGCAACCACACGGAATACGGCAAGCAGCTTACAAAATACGCGAGCGACGCAGGCGCGGACGCATGCCTGATAGTCACCTCATACTACAACAAGGCTACTCAGAACGGTCTTGTCAAGCTGTTCAAAGAATACGCGAGCGTAAGCGATGTGCCTATCATAGCGTACAATGTACCTTCGAGGACAGGACTCAATATAGAGCCTTCGACATATGTCAAGCTTGCTGAGCTCGACAAGGTCGCGGCCATCAAGGAGGCGAACTCCAATATTTCAAAGATCGTTGACACATTCGCGCTCGTCGGGGATAAGATGGACATTTATTCGGGAAATGACGATCAGATCGTTCCTTTCCTCTCGATGGGAAGCAAGGGCGTCATCTCGGTTCTCTCAAACGTTATCCCGGCAGAGACACGCGAGATATGCACCAGATTCTGGGAGGGAGATAACCTGGGAGCAGCCGCGCTGCAGTGCAAATACAATGAGCTTGTCAAAGCGCTGTTCTGCGAGGTGAATCCTATACCGGTCAAGGAGGCTCTGGCGATGATGGGATACTGTGATCCTATCATCAGATCGCCGCTCTACCGCATGGAGGAGCAGAACCTCGCAAGGCTCGAAAAGGCAATGAAGGATCTCGGGATAATAGCGTAGAAGCTAACACAATGCAGTCAGTATTTGGTCTGAATAACTGCATTTTATCAGCCATGGAGAGGCTGCGAAGCAGTTAATGCGTATGCAGCCTTATGCCGGCAGAACGAAAGGATGACACAATTAATGGATGTAATAATCAACGGAATCGACGGAGCGATGGGTAGGAAGCTCGTCGCCTCGATAGAAAAGACCGATGACATGCAGGTGATAGCCGGCATCACGCCTACAGGCGCGGACGGCGCTTTCCTCAAACCATCGGATTACACGGGGCCTGCCGATGTGATGATAGATTTTTCACATCACGACGGAACAGTCCCTATGATAGACTACTGCGTATCGCGCGGTCTGCCGGTCGTTGTATGCACTACGGGGCAGACTGATGAGGAGATGGAGTATATCAGAGAGGCCGCGAAAAGCATTCCTGTGTTCAAATCTGCCAATATGTCGCTGGGCGTTGCGCTGGTCGCAAAATTAGTCCGCGAGGTATCGGCAAAATTCGGAGACTGCGACATCGAGATAGTCGAGGCACATCACAATCGCAAGGTCGACGCGCCGAGCGGTACGGCTCTGATGCTTGCGGACGCGGTCAAGGACGCGAGGCCTGAACTTCACTACAACACGGGCCGAAGCGGCATGGCTAAGCGCGAGCCTGACGAGATCGGCATCAACGCGATCAGAATGGGAAATGTGGTCGGCATGCACGAGGTCATGTTCGGCACGGACAACCAGACGATCACCATAAAGCACGAGGCTCATGACAGAGCACTGTTCGCTGACGGAGCTGTGTCAGCAGCCAGATTCCTCTGCGGCAAGCCTGCAGGGCTTTACGACATGAATGATCTGGTATCGGAAGCTTGATGCAGAACCGGCAGTTTGATGATATTTACATTACAATTTGATTATTGTATGTAAAGCCACCAGCTCCCCGTGCCTGGTCACAGGGAGGAATAATAACTATATGTATGGCGAATTCAGTGAAAATAATAAAAGGGAGAAGAGATAATGAGAGTAGGAATAGTCGGATACGGTAATATCGGTAAGGGCGTAGAGGCAGCGGTTACAAAGGCTGCGGATATGGAGCTCGTTGCTGTTTTCACGAGAAGAGACCCGGCGTCGGTAAAGACGGTCACAGGAGCTAAGGTCATCGCGTATGACGATATCACAGGCATGAAGGACGATATCGACGTTCTCATCATCTGCGGAGGCAGCGCGACGGATCTGCCATGGATGACGCCGGAGCTTGCCGCGAATTTTAACGTGATAGACAGCTTCGACAATCACTCGAGCATACCTCAGCACTTCGCGAAGGTAGATGAAGCGGCAAAGGCATCCGGCAAGGTCGGCATAATATCCTGCGGCTGGGACCCGGGATATTTCTCACTGGCGAGGATACTCGCGGATTCTGCTCTGCCGGAGGGCGACAGCTATACTTTCTGGGGCCGCGGAGTCAGCCAGGGCCATTCTGACGCCATCAGACGCCTCGAGGGTGTTAAGTATGCAAGGCAGTATACCGTGCATGTACCTGAGGCAGTGGACAAGGTGAGGAACAACGAGCACCCTGTATTCACGGCCCGCGATATGCATCTGCGTGAATGCTATGTCGTAGCCGAGGAAGGCGCTGACAAGGCTGCCATCGAAGAGGCTATCAAGACCATGCCTGCTTATTTTGAGCCGTACGACACGACAGTCGAATTCATTTCGCAGGAGGAGCTTGACAGGGATCACAGCGGTCTGCCTCACGGCGGCAGCGTTCTCAGAAGCGGCAGGACTGGCTTCAATGACGAGTTCAACAACACTGTTGAGTTCACGCTGAACCTCGATTCTAACCCGTTCTTCACAAGCAGCATACTCGCTGCGGCTGCGAGGGCCGCGTTCAGGATGAACCTGGAGGGACAGTGCGGAGCAAGGACTCTGTTCGATGTGCCGCCTGCGTATCTCTCGCATCACAGCCGTGAGGAGCTTCTTGCGCACATGCTATAGCATGCTTCAGATGAAGCCGGGACTCGTAAGAATGCATGGAAATGCGCACTTCATAACGCGCACTGCATAAAGTGCGATGCATAACGTTCGCTGCATATACTTATGAACAGAGAGAAAAGATAATTATGTTATACAGCAATCTTAATATAAATGAAAAAGGCCATCTGACAATAGGCGGCCTCGATGCAGAGGATCTTGCGGCAGAGTTCGGCACGCCGCTCTACTTCATGGACGAGGAAATGCTTCGCGTCAACTGCCGGACATATGTCGACGCGATGCACCGGTATTTCGGCCCTGAGGCAGCGCCGCTCTACGCGAGCAAGGCGCTCTGCTTCAAGGGAGTATATCCGGTGATCGAATCCGAAGGCATGTACGCCGACGTGGTTTCGCCGGGCGAGATATACACCGCGCTCGCCGCGGGATTCCCGGCTGAGAAATTGTTTTTCCACGGCACGAACAAGACCGATGAAGACATAAGATACGGTGTATCGAGCGGTGTCGGCTGCTTTGTTGTGGACAACGCCAACGAGCTTAGATCACTCGAGCGCATAGCCGGCGAGCTCGGCACAAAACAAAAAATACTTTTGCGGCTGACCGTAGGACTCGATCCGCATACACTGGAAGCTATAAATACAGGCAGAGTGGATTCGCAGTTCGGCGTTCCTATCGATACCGGGCAGGCTGACGGCTTCGTTCGCGAGGCGCTCGCGTGTGAAAACGTAGAGGTCGCAGGCTTCCACAGCCATGTCGGATCGCAGATATTCGAGAGCGATTCGTTCAACAGGCAGGTCGAGATACTGGCTGAATACGCGGCGAAGCTGAGAGATGAGACGGGCTTTGTGATCAGAGAGCTCAACATAGGCGGAGGACTCGGAGTCAGATATACGGAGCAGGATCCTCTGCTCGATATTCCTGAGCGCATAGCCGAGATAGCGGCACATCTCAAGACGACCTGCGAAAGGCTGGGACTTGATATACCGAGGGTGTTCATGGAGCCGGGGCGCAGCATAGTCGCTAACGCAGGCGTAACCCTTTATACGACGGGCGGAACCAAGGAGGTCAGGGGCTACAGGAACTACGTGACCGTAGATGGAGGCATGACGGACAATCCGAGATATGCTCTGTATAAATCCGAGTATACTGTCCTTAACGCGAGCCGTATGAACGATGCAGCTGACTACGAATGTACGATAGCGGGAAGATGCTGCGAAAGCGGCGACCGTATCGCAGAGTATGTCAGAATAGCTGAGCCTGAGAGGGGTGACATAATCGCGGTGCTGACGACAGGAGCCTATAATTATTCGATGGCGTCGAATTACAACAGAGTGCCTCGTCCGGCAATGGTAATGTTAAGTGGCGGCAAGGCGAGACTCGTGGTCAGACGCGAATCGTTTGAGGATATTATAAAAAACGAGATATAGTTTATTATAGCGGTCAAACGAATGGCCTGACAAAACTATCGTTGAATATACTATCATTAAGGGGTGTATATGCTTTACAGAAATGACAGATACGGAAATGAGATCTCGCAGCTCGGCTACGGCTGCATGAGATTCTCGCGCAAGGGCGCCGGCATCGACTACGAAAAGACCGAAAAAGAGATACTGCTGGCTATGGAGAACGGGGTCAATTATTTTGATACCGCGTATCTCTATCCGGGCAGTGAGGAGACTCTCGGCAGGATACTCGACGAGAACCATTGCAGAGACAAGGTGAAGATCGCGACCAAGCTGCCTCAGTATATGATAAGATCCGCCAAAGCGATAGACAAGACCTTTGCGGAAGAGCTCTCGAGGCTCAGGACTGACTATGTCGACTATTATCTGATGCATATGTTCACGGATTACAGCGAGTGGGAAAAGCTGCAGTCATTCGGCATAAAGCAGTGGATCGCCGAGCGTAAGGCCGACGGAAGCATCAGGAATATAGGCTTTTCGTATCACGGGGATACGGATATGTTCCTCAGGATACTGAATGCCTATGACTGGGATTTTTGCCAGATACAATACAATTATCTGGATGAGAACAGTCAGGCAGGACGCAGAGGTCTCAAGGCGGCTGAGGAAAAGGGCATTCCTGTCATTATCATGGAGCCGCTGAGAGGCGGCAAGCTGGTCAATCTCCCCGAAAAGGCGAAAAAAGCTCTTGCGGACAGCGGTACAGGCTACTCACCGGCAGAGCTCGGTCTGAGATGGCTCTGGAACCAGCCCGGTGTAACAGTCGTGCTTTCGGGTATGAACTCCGAGGAGATGGTGAGGGAGAACATCCGTGTCGCATCCGATATGAAGCCGGGAATGATGTCTGAGGATGACCTTAAGCTGGTCAGACAGGTAAGGGATATAATCAGGGAAAAGGAAAAGGTAGGCTGCACGGGCTGCAGATATTGTATGCCTTGTCCGCGCGGCGTCGATATACCGGGAACCTTCCACTACTACAATCTGATGTACATCGAGGGCAAAAAAACGGCCGTCAGGATGGAGTACGCCCGCAATGTAGGTCTGCAGAAAGAGCCGGGATTCGCCTCGCAGTGCATAGGCTGCGGCAAATGCGAGCAGCACTGCCCTCAGCATATCAGAATAAGAGAAATGCTCAGAAAAGCTGATAAGGATCTGAGACCGCTGCCGTACAAGGCGGGACTTGCTGTCGCGAGGAAATTCTTTTCGAGATAGCCCGGGATGCACGGCCGCATGATTCAGGTTCTGCGGCAGCTGCTGATGTTTATGATTCAAACAGAGAGGAGATATTATATATGGCAAGCGGCAGAATGGAGTTTCACGCAAGGACGATAATGCAGCACGCTAATTTTTCATTTGTGCTGCCGAACGATGTCGAGATGGAAGAGGTCCATGAAAAGAAGCATTACGACAGAGAGCCTGTCAACCTTATTCTTCTCCATGGTCTTACCGGCACAGATACAGACTGGCTCTACGGCGGCAACGCGCAGTGGATGGCGATACAGTATAACGCTAATATTTTCATGCCTACGACCGGCAATTCATTCTATCTGGACAAGGGATATGAGGGCGGCAATTTTGCTCAGTTTGTCGGGGAAGAGCTGCCTGAATATATCAGCCGGACATTCGGTATAGAGATGAAGAGGGAGAATACTCTGGTAGGAGGGCTCTCTATGGGAGGATATGGCACTCTCCACACGGCGCTGACATATCCTGAGAGATTCAGCGCGTGCATCGCTCTTTCATCTGCGATACATCTCAAAAGCATAGTCAGTGATCTCAAAAAAGGCGCGGATGCTGTCACTCCTATTGGCATGACACGCGATATTTTCGGAGATCCTGACAGACTGCTCGATTCTGAAAAGAACCCTGCGTTTCTTTATAAAAAGCTGAAGGAGAAAGCTGCTGATATCCCTAAGATATACATGGCCTGCGGAACAGAGGATGCCCTGATAGACGCAAACCGCGATTTCAGAGATTTCCTTGAATCGGAGAGCGCGGACTATATCTATGAGGAGGGCCCGGGTGTCCACAACTGGGAATTCTGGAACGAGTACCTGGACCGCGGCCTCAAAGCAGTTTTAGGCTGATACAGCTCCGGGATAATAATTTTCGGATAATACACAAAACAGCTTTGCGGGACGATTCCCACAAAGCTGTTATTTTTTCCGGTATTTACGGGGACTGTGCAGGTCCTGCGGCTTTTATTTGATCTTTACTATCGGCCTCCCTTGAGCTCGTGGCCCCTGTCGACTATGGCGCCTGCCAGCGCAGCCGCCTTCATATGCTGCTTGTCATCATACATGGCTGCATCGGCGCGTTTGAAGACATCTTCGGCAATTTCATGAGGCATCCTTTCATATACTGCCATACCTGCGGCTGCCGAATAGCATTCCCATACAGGACGCTCCGGATCCTTGCGCGTTGACGCGAACCTGGCAGCCATCTCCTTGAAGCATTTGTCGCGGTTCTCGTAATCCTCGCCTTCCAGCACGACAACGAATTCATCTCCTCCTATGCGGTACACAGGAGAGTGTGTGAATGCCGAACAAAGCTGTCTGCACGATCCGACGAGATAGGCGTCACCCTTTTCGTGTCCATAGCTGTCATTTATCGCCTTGAGGTGATTGAGATCGACCATGATAATGCCGAACCTTGCCGTCCCTTCCAGTATGCTGTCATTGAGCTCTTTCATCTTGATATCATATGCCGCTTTGCTCTTGACCTGGGTCAGCGCATCACGAAATGCCAGCGCAGACATGTCCTGAGCTGCCTTTTCGGCGCTCTTCGCGCGGACCTCGGCATGAAGAACATCCCTGACGTAGTCCTGCATATCCGAAGCCATCTTGCCGATAGCCGCCGCAAGCGATTCAACTTCATTTTTGCGGTGTATCTCCGGAAGCTTCAGCTCAAGACCGCTTATATCTCTCATCCTGTGGCTTTTTTCAGCGAACTCGCTTACTCCTTTTTCGAGGCCGAGTATAGGCTTTATGATCTGTTTGCGGATCCAGATGATCATCAGCAGCGCGAATACAAGGCTCAGCGCGAGGATCACAAGGATCACCGGTCTGATGTAGCTGTCTATCAGCTCGGTGATATTGGTCACGGATACATCGACACAGATAAGGGCTATGGTTTTGCCGGCGTCATTTTTGACAGGTATGGCGCCGGTAAAGTATATGCCGTCCCAGGTCATTTCCTCAAAGAATGAAACATGATCGGTTTTCCAGAATGATGAGTATCTCTTGAGCTCATCATTCGGGAAATACCCGTATATCTCGCCTATGGCCTTGTGCTCCTCTCCGGCTGCCCGTTCCTCTTCGCTGGCGCGGAGACGACATTGGTGATCGTAGTGTTTGAAGCTATGATACAGTAGAGATGTTCGAGCTTAAAATCATCCACCATGTGATCGAACCGATCCTGCAGATATTCATATTTTTCGGAAGGCGTTTTTGTCCGGATGCATTCCTGCAGATCATCGGTATCTATCATATGGTCCGCGCAGAGCAGAACATCCTCGAATATTTCCTCGTAACGGCTGCTCAGAACTTTGGACAAAACAAAATAAGCCTGCAGTGAGAGTATCACGCAAACCAGTATGATAAATACCAGGCTTCCGGCGATGATATCCCTTTGTATAGGCCTTTTTATCCTTTTTTCAGATCCTGTACCAAACGTCATCTTTTCCTCCGTACGGAAACCGGGAGATGCCGATTGTCTGAACCGACATACCGCAAACATAAGTCTACAACCTAACGATACTTCAGGTCAATTAAGTGCGAAAATGTATACAGTTTTTCGAAATAATTTCTTTATTTTTTTTGCGCTGTATGGTACATTTTTCCAGACGGATGGTATTCCATACGGAAACTATACCTGGCAGCATACATTATTATACATTGTTTTTCGCATAAACTGAAAGCCAAGCCACCCGTCTTTATAGCGGGCGGTTTTTTTGTGGCAGAAATGGCGGATGTATTATTATGTATGTGCCTGAGATGAAAGGAGAACTTAATTGAAAGAAAAAGTCAGACTGACAAGAGAGCAAAAGGACGTACAGGTGAGAAAGGAAGCTAAGGCTACGCTCATCCTGTTCGCGGTCTGCTGCGTCTGGAACATCGGATTTGCCTACGGGCTTTCGGGTACGGGAATAAGAGTAGCGGGACTGCCGCTGTGGTGGCTCATCAGC
>JAFRGH010000121.1 GCA_017433945.1 Mogibacterium sp.
AGGAGGTCCGCAGCATGTGCGCTGATGACCGCTGCAAAAGCTACGGCAAAAGCTGGAGCTGTCCTCCTGCTGTGGGAAGCATTGAAAGGGCAAGGGAGCGCGCTGAGACCTATCATCGCGGCATAATAGTCCAGACCGCCGGAGTTCTTGCGGACAGCTTCGATATGGATGGTACTGCGGCATTAATGAAGAGGCACAGAAAGAATTTTGATACACTGGTCAGGCAGATAAGGAGTTTTTACCCGGATTGCCTGCCTATGGGCGCGGGCACATGCAGGCTCTGCCGTTCGTGTACTTATCCTGACAGGCCATGCAGGCATCCTGACAAAATGATATGCTCGATGGAAGCTTACGGCCTTCTGGTGAGCGATGTGGCTGTCAGATCGGGATTGAAGTATAACTATGGTGAAAACACGATGTGCTTTACATCATGTGTGCTGATCGACTGAAAGGGCATTATTTATGACAGCAAAAGAGATCTTTCTTGAATTACTGAAACCGGACGGAAAACCGGAGAGGCAGCTAGTGCAGTACGAAGCCCTTCAGATGGCTCTTGGCGATCCGATCGGCGGGTATCTGCATGAGGGAAGAAGGCCGGGCGCGACGATCACGGACCGCTGGGGCACCGTTATTGAGTGGCCGGCAGATGCGCCGGGCTCGATGCCTCTTGTGACTGAAGAAAACAAAGTAATAAAAGATATAACCCGGTGGCGTGATTATGCGCATGCTCCGGATTTCATTCCTCACTGCAGCGATCCGGAAGCGTGGGAAAGCTTCCGCGCAAAAGTCAGGGAACGCGCAGGTAATGAGCGCCTGGTGGCAGGCTTTATGGGCACCGGTATTTTTGAGCAGTGCCATTTTCTGATGCCTTTCCAGGATGTACTTACGAATCTATATGACCATCCGCAGGAGATGCACGAGCTCATCGATTACATCACTGAATACAGGCTCGCATATGTAAAACATCTGATAGACAACCTTCAGCCTGATGTGATCTTTTCGCACGATGACTGGGGCACAAAGGATGCTCTTTTCATGAAGCCGGATATGTGGCGGGAGTTTTTCAAGGAACCCTACCGCAGATTCTACGGATACATAAGGGAGCAGGGGGTTATAGCAATACATCATGCGGATTCCTATCTTGCTCCTATAGTCGAAGACATGGCAGAGATCGGTATACAGGTGTGGCAGGGTGTTCTCCCTGAGAATGACATACCGGCCCTGCAGCAGAGACTTAAAGGCCGCATGGTTCTGATGGGCGGTATTGGCGCTGCGATAGACAGGGAGGATGCAGGCGAGGAGGAAGTGCGTAAATACGTGCACGATGCCCTTCATGAATACTGCCCGGGCGGCCACTTCATACCATCGATAACATATGGACTGGCCGGCACCGTGTATAAGCATGTGGACCCGTGGATAGATGACGAAATAAGGAAATATAACGAGGGAGTCCACCTGCCTAGGTTTACCAGTCCATCAGCAGAGCGGAAGAACCCTGTGAAAATCAGCATTGACCGTGAAAAAACGGGTGATGCGTATGCGGGCAAAGAAAGCGTAAAAGAGGACGCAAAGACCGGACAGAGATCCGTAAAAACAATACTTGACGAGATATCCGAGGCTCTGCAGGAGGGGGATGTAGGCGCTACTGTTGATTCTGTGAAGACTGCTCTTGAAAACGGCGAGGATGCTCAGACTATACTGACCGGCGGACTGGTGAGAGGCATGAATGAGCTGGGCGAAGATTTCTCACTCGGAGAAGTGTTTGTTCCGGAAATGCTGAGAGCAGCGAACTGCATGTCTGCAGCAACTGAAATACTCAAGCCGCTGCTTGCCGGCGGAGCCGGGACCGGTGCCGCAGGCAAGGTATGCCTTGGAACAGTAAGAGGTGATCTGCATGATATAGGAAAGAATCTCGTAAAAATAATGATGGAAGGAAGCGGTCTTGAAGTCATAGACCTTGGCTGCGATGTAAGCGCTGAGGACTTCATACAGGCTGCTATCGACACCGAATGCGATATAATCGCGTGTTCAACTCTGCTGACGACCAGCATGGGTGAGATAGACCGCGTAGTAAAACTGGCAAAAGAGAAAAATATACGCGATAAGGTGAAGATACTGATCGGCGGCGCGCCTGTTACGCAGGAATTCTGCGAACAGACCGGCGCAGACATGTATACGCCGGATGCGGCGGCAGCCGCGCGCGCCGCGATTCAGATGTTATCCTGAAAACGGGAAACCAGGGGAGAAGACATGGAACTATACTTTCCGCTCATACTTGACGGAGCAAACGGAACAGAACTTCAGAAGAGGGGCTATGACGGCAGCAAGTGCACCGAGGCCTGGGTGCTTGAGCATCCTGAAGTAATGAAACAGCTGCAGAAAGAATATATAGAAGCCGGCAGTGACATAGTTTACGCGCCTACATTCGGAGCCAACCGCGTGAAGCTCGAAGAAAACGGCTTTTTCAATATGGTAAAGGACTTCAACAAACGCCTTGTGGAGATCTCGAAGGAAGCTGCGGCAGGGAAGGCACTGG
>JAFRGH010000122.1 GCA_017433945.1 Mogibacterium sp.
AAAATGACCAAAGATTCTCTTTGATATTGGAATAATGAAAAAAGTCACTATGCGTGACTTTTTTCATTCGTGTTCTTATTTTTTCAGTGTCCCTAAATTTGCAGCGGTGAGATAGGCGTTTATAAATCCGTTAAGCTCACCGTCCATTACCGCGCCGATGTTGCCCATTTCAAAGCCTGTTCGCAGATCCTTTACCATGGTATAGGGCTGGAATACATATGAGCGTATCTGGTTGCCCCAGCCGTTGTCAGTCTGTACGCCCTTGATCTCGGAGATGGTCTCCTTCTGCTGCTGCTCTGCAAGCTCAACAAGCTTTGCTTTGAGCATCTTCATGGCGTATTCGCGGTTCTGCAGCTGTGACCGCTGAGTCTGACACGATGTAACGATGCCTGTGGGAACATGCGTAAGACGTACCGCGGACGAGGTCTTATTGATGTGCTGACCGCCCGCTCCCGATGCGCGATAAACATCCATCTTAACGTCCTCGGGACGGATATCGACCTCTATATTATCGTCCAGCTCCGGCATTACCTCGACCGATGCGAACGAGGTCATGCGCTTGCCCTGTGAATTGAAGGGGGATATTCTTACAAGACGGTGTATGCCTTTTTCTGCTTTGAGATAGCCGTATGCGTTCATACCGGCGATCTCCATGGTGCAGCTCTTTATTCCCGCCTCATCGCCGGGGAGTGAGTCCATGATCTCGGACTTATATCCGTTCTTCTGCGCCCACATCTGATACATTCGTATCAGCATCTCGCACCAGTCCTGCGCCTCGGTTCCGCCGGCTCCGGCGTGGAAGGTAAGGATGGCATTCGAGCTGTCGTATTTGCCGGAAAGAAGCGTTGCAAGCCGCATTTTTTCTATTTGCTCGGTGAGGGTCTCAACAGTCTTTTTTATCTCACCGACAAGGCTTGCGTCATTTTCCTCCTCAGCCATTTCTATCATCATCAAAGCATCCTCCTGAGATGTTTCTATCTCACGGAAGGCTTCAAGCTTATCCTTAAGGTTCTTTGACTTCTGCAAGACTGTCTGGGAGTTTTTCATATCATCCCAGAACCCCGGCGCGGCAGCCTCTTCGTCAAGCGCCGCTATATCCTTTTCAAGTCCTGCGATGTCAAAGTGAATCCCTCAAATCGTTAATGCTTTTCTCCATTGCCTGGAGCGCGAGTCTGTATTCGTCATACTCTAACATTTTGATCACATCCTTCTGTTATTAATCAAATTTAAGCTTTTCTTTTTCTTTATTATGACGCGTAACGGCACGATCATATTTTTCGTCGTATCTGCCGGAGCACATCAGAACAGCGTTGCTTACATGGTTGTTATCGTCATGCAGCTTTCCCTGCTTTGCCGATTCTACCTTGTGGGAGATCAACGCAATGATAAGTGTTATTACAAACACAATAAATGCGATCATAGCTATTATCAATGCGATATCACCCGCGGGTGAAAAATATATTGCTTTCTCTCTGTGGAGCGATACAGGATTCATTATAAGTGCCGCGATCCCGCATACCGCAGCGATTGCGGCGCTTATAGCTGTTAATTTATATATTTTCATATTAAACCTCAAATCTTGAGATAAAATCGTTCAGGTCGTGCGTTTGAGCAAGCGAGCTATACACGTGTATGCGAGCTTGCGAAAACGTGCGAGATGGGCGATTTTAGCCAAGATTTACGCGTTCTTGCCGCAGCAGTGCTTATACTTCTTTCCGCTGCCGCAGGGGCAGGGATCGTTTCTGCCGGGCTTTTTCTTGTCCGCGCGCTTGCCTGTGTTTTTGAGTGTGCCGTCACCGCCTGTATCGAGCGGCTTTGCGACCTGTTCACGCTCTATCTTCACCCTCGGCTGAGCAGAGAGGACTTATTTCACCGTATCGCGCTTTATGGATTCAAGCAGCCCTTCATAGAGATCCGATGCAACGTTTCTGAACTCGACTACCGGGTCATGCTGACCGTAGGCTCTTAAGCCAATCTCACGTTTGATCTGCTCCATTTCGTCAAGATGATCCATCCAGAGAGTATCGACAACTCTGAGCATTATAACTCTTTCGAGCTCCGGCATCTGATCGCC
>JAFRGH010000123.1 GCA_017433945.1 Mogibacterium sp.
GAAACTGTACCTACTCTTCTCTCTGCACTCATCGTCTATCCTCCCTGCACTATGAATATGAACCGGATCCTCCGGCCCTATTTAACTGAATTTAAAGCGGATTTGTTTTTTATTATGGATTTTGCACAGGCTTTTTATGCATCTGGCCAAAATCCAAGTAATTGTACCACTCTATCAGGTATTCATCAAGTAATTGAAATATATATCTTTGCGATCCAGCCGCTGTTCATTACAATTCACCGATCAGCCGGTCTGACATGTTTCTCAAGCCGCGCGGCCGATGTGTCGTGAGCGAGGAACCATTCGGAGCGACCCATTTGGCAAGTAGCTCCGTTGGTCTCCGCAGCGAGGGACACATCGTGACAGCGGCTTTGCATCAGTACGGCTTAATGCAGGTAATGCTATCGTACGGTGGCTGATCGGTGAATTGTAACCGCTATTCCTTTGCTGTGATCTCCCCGCTGTTTTTATAGATGCTGTTTTCAGGCACTACTCCGCGAACGCATGAAGTCGGATAAACATTGCTGTTTCTGCCAACAACTGTGCCCGGATTGCAGACCGAGTTGCAGCCAATCTCTACATGATCGCCGAGCATAGCGCCGAATTTTTTGATGCCGGTCTCGATGTTTTCGGTGCCGTTGTGAAAGACTACCAGCTTTTTGTCCGACTTGACGTTCGAGGTACTCGAGCCGGCGCCCATATGGCTGTAATAGCCGAGTATGGAATCGCCTACATAATTGTAATGAGGCGTCTGCACATGATCGAAGAGAATGACATTTTTGAGTTCCACCGAATTGCCGACAACGCAGTCAGCGCCCACCAGAGCCGAACCCCTGACAAAGGCGCAGTGCCTGACCTCAGTATTCGGTCCGATTACGCATGGCGCACCGAGATAGGCAGACGGAAATACCTTCGCTGTCTTGTGGACCCAATCGTTCTCAGATATCTCTTCATAGTCCTCCGGATCCAAGGTCGGTCCCAGCTCCAGTATGAATTCCTTGATGCCCTTGAGAGCCTCCCAAGGATAAGTGAACTGCTTAAGATAATCCTTAGCCAGAGTATGGTCAAGGTCATATAAATCATTTATTGTATACATATCAATACTTCTCCTACAGCTGTGAATCAATCTGCTATATGTCCCTTTTCGCGGATCTTGTCTATGATCTGATCAACGCATTTTTCGCAGAGCTCCTCGCTCCCGGCCTCAGCCATTACCCGGATAACAGGCTCAGTGCCCGATTCGCGGAGCAGAGTCCTGCCGCTGTCTCCGAGCATTTCCTTTACCCTTGCGTCCTCAGCGAGAACATCCGCGTCATTCATGCAGGCTTCCTTGCTCTTGACCCTTACGTTTTTGAGCACCTGCGGGTAGAACACGACTGGAGCAGCCAGCTCGCTCATCTTCTTTCTCTTTGCGAGCATGACCTCCATCATCTTGAGCGAGGTCAGTATCCCGTCGCCGGTAGTTGCGTATTTGGTGAAGATGATGTGGCCGCTCTGCTCTCCGCCTATACGGTTGCCTGTTCTGACCATGTTTTCATATACATATTTGTCACCGACCTTGGTCTGGTCATACTCGATCCCGACAGCATCCAGAGCCTTGTAGAGACCGAAATTGGACATGACAATGGTCACGACCTTGTTGTTGAGGAGCTTGCCTCTCTCCTTCATGTACAAGCCGTAGATATAAAGGATATGGTCGCCTGTTACCACGTTGCCCTTTTCATCTACACAGAGGCAGCGGTCCGCGTCGCCGTCATAGGCAAAGCCGACATCGAGTCCCCTGTCCACGACGAATTTCTGCAGATGCTCTATGTGAGTCGAGCCGCAGTTCGTGTTTATATTGTAGCCGTCCGGCTCGTCATTCATTACATAAGTCTTAGCGCCGAGCGCATCGAATACGCCCTTAGCGATGGACCATGCAGCACCGTTCGCGACGTCGAGTCCGACCTTGACATCCTTGAAGCTGTACTTTGACATCGAGATAAGGTATCCGATATAGCGGTTGCGGCCGCTGGCGTAGTCGACTGTGCGGCCGATCTCGTCACGCTCGGCCATAGGCACCTCCATTTCTCCGTCGATGTACTGCTCTATCCTTAACAGAGTCTCTTCGTCCATCTTCTCGCCGTTGTTGTTGACGATCTTGATGCCGTTGTCATAGAACGGATTGTGGGAAGCGGAAATCATGATGCC
>JAFRGH010000124.1 GCA_017433945.1 Mogibacterium sp.
AAGGAAATTCGCTCATAAGAAAAACATGAAGGCGGCTGCCTTCTTGTGATAATATGTGTACAAATAATTCATAAGATAATCATGAAAGGAGCAGAACAATGCCTGATATGCCTATTGAACTGATCTTCGGCAACTATATGGCCTGGAAATATGATGACAGCACATGGATCATCAGCTTCATGGACGGAACCGAATATATATACCTGCTTGAGGGAGATGAATACGCTCTCCTGACGGATACGGGATACGGCATCAACAATCTCAGAGCCTTTGCGGAGAAGCTGACAGACAGGAAGATCCTTGTCGCCAATACGCATTACCATCCTGATCATTCCGCCGGGAACGGTGAATGGGAAGAGGTCATGGTAGCGGAGGGATGGATGACAGACGCGCCGTCTGTTGAGAGAGAGGGCGCAGGACCGTACGATCTCAGCTCATATCCGCATCCCGACTACAAAAAGATTATCGTTCATGACGGTGACGTGATCGATCTCGGCGGCCGCAGGATAACAATATGGGAGGCGTATCCTGCACACTGCAACAGCTCGCTCTTCTTCATAGACGAGGATCACAGACTGGCTCTCACAGGAGATGAGTTTGAAGCTGCTCAGACCATGATGTACGACAATTCCTGCAATCCGGACGCGCCGTACGATGTCAGGGAGCGTATCGACAATATGAAAGCGAACGCGGCCAGACTCAGGTGTGTCTGTGATGATGACTGGAAGCTGCTGCCTAATCACAACGGCACGCCGATAGCGCCATCGTACCTCGATGAATATATGGAGCTGGCTGACGCGATCGATGCCGGCGCCGCGCGGATCGAAGACAGGCTGAATCACAGATTTGTAGAGATGGATCCCAAGGCTCCCGAGCTATGCAGAGTAAGGCACGGTCACTGCAGCATTTTCATCAAAAAAGCCGAAGTAATGAAGATATACGGCTCCAAAGCCGGGGAGGCGCAGCATGGCTAAGGTGAATGATCTGCGTTCAGCTATTGAATATCTGAAGACCATACCGGGCCAGTTCGTTGAAACAGATGTGGAAGTGGATCCGGAGGCAGAGCTGTCCGGCGTATACAGATATGTCGGGGCAGGCGGAACAGTCAGACGGCCTACCAGGGTGGACGGTCCGGCCATGCTCTTCAAAAATATAAAAGGCCATCCTGGTGCAAGCGTTGTCATCGGAATGATGGCAAGCAGGGAAAGAGTGGCAAGGCTGTTCGGATGCGGCAAGGAAGAGCTGGGACATCTTGTGCAAAAATGCGCAGCCGCCCCGATCGATCCGATTGTGTCCGATGAGCCGGCACCGGTGCAGGAGATCGTACACAGAGCAGAGGACGAGGATTTTGACCTGTTCAGACTTATTCCCGCGCCGACCAATACGCCATACGACGCAGGCCCGTATATAACACTCGGAATGTGCTACGCGACACATCCGGACACCGGACTGTCTGATGTAACGATTCACAGGATGTGCATACAGTCAAAGGACGAGCTGTCGATCTTCCTGCAGCCGGGCTCGAGGCATATAGGAGCCATGGCTGAGAGAGCGACAGAGCTCGGACAGCCTCTCCCGATATCAGTCTCGATAGGAGTGGATCCTGCTATTTCGGTCACAAGCTGCTTTGAGCCTCCGACGACGCCGCTCGGATTCAACGAGCTGTCCATAGCGGGAGCTCTCAGAGGAGAACCGGTCAGGCTCGTAAAATGCATTTCCGTGGATGAATGCGCTATAGCCAATGCTGAGTATGTAATAGAAGGCGAGATACTGCCGGGAAGCAATAACGTCATAGAGGATCAGAACAGCCATACGGGCTTCGCCATGCCTGAATTCCCGGGCTACAACGGACCGGCAAGCCGCGAGTGCTGGCTGCTCAGGGTCAAGGCTGTGACACACCGCAGGAACCCTATCATGCAGACATGCATAGGACCGAGCGAAGAGCATGTCAATATGGCAGGCATCCCGACAGAGGCGAGCATACTCGGCATGATCGACAAGGCTCTGCCGGGCAAGGTTGTCAACTGCTGCGCGCACAGGAGCGGAGGCGGCAAATACCTTGCGGTGCTGCAGTGCCGCAAGACCGTCCATACGGATGAGGGCAAGCAGAGACAGGCGGCACTCCTCGCATTCTCCGCATTCCCTGAACTGAAGCACGTAATTCTCGTAGATGAGGATGTCGATATATTTGATACAGATGACGTGCTGTGGGCGATGAATACCAGATTCCAGGGGGACAGAGATATCATCACGATCCCGGGCGTACGATGTCATCCTCTCGATCCGAGCAGCAATCCTGCTTATACGGATTCGATCAGGGATACAGGTATCAGCACCAAGACCATCTTCGACTGTACTGTACCGTTCGATCTCAGGGAGCACTTTGAGCGCGCGCCTTTCCTCGAGGTCGATCCGGCAAAGTGGGTGCCGGAGCTGTTTGAATAAACATCAGCAGATATTGTCTGAAATGGCGGAAAGGATCATGAGGTCATGAAAAGGATAATTCTCGGAGTCAGCGGTGCCTCGGGCGTGATCATGAGTCTGGCTCTGGCTGAGGAATTTAAAAAAGCGGATTATGAGATGCACCTGATTGTGACGGATGGAGCTAAGCTTACGTGGCAGCACGAATGCGGCGAGCCCGTCGAAAGCCTGTATGCTCTGGCTGATCACGTATACACGGAGCATGATCATGCCGCAGTGATCGCAAGCGGTTCATATGTCACAGACGGCATGGTGATCATGCCGTGCAGCATGAAGAGCCTTGCCGGAATAGTAAGCGGCTATGCGGATAATCTGCTGCTGCGGGCGGCGGATGTATGCCTCAAGGAAAACCGCAAGCTGGTGCTGGTGCCGCGGGAGATGCCGCTCGGCAGGATACATCTGAGAAATATGTCTCAGGCTGCGGACTGCGGCTGCGTCATAGTTCCTCCTGTGCTGACATTCTACAACGGCGCGGAGACCGTGGAGGAGCAGATTTCGAACGTGGTAGGCAAGGTGCTGCTGCAGTTCGGCATAGCGGGCGAATCGTTCAGACCGTGGCAGGGCGCCGGATAATAAACAAACAGAAGCTGCAGTTTTATGATAAACTCATAAAAACTGCAGTTTTATTATACACAAGGCTTTACGGAGACTTGCGCGGAGGGATCGGTGATGATCAGAGAACAGCATTTAAAGAGAGAATTGTCCACAGGCAGCATCTGCCTCGATATCTATCCGGTCGGAAATGATGTGCTTGCCGTCATTCAGGGCGGCGATAAGCCCCATATCGGCTGCGCCGTTCTTTCTGTTCCACGTAAATCACTCAGCGGTGACGGAACTGTCAGCTGCACTTCGTCGGTGATCAATATTACGGGGCACAAGGACGAGCAGATCTGCAGATTTATCTCAGAATCAATAGCGGCAGAGCTCAAAGTAAACGTAGTATGCTCCGGCGGATTCCATATAGATAATATAAGTGAGGAGGGGATACGCGAGGTGATCGGAGCGGTGCGGGATATAACAGGCGAGATCAGCATAAAATGACAAAGCGCATCGTAAATACGACAAGCGCTGGCCGGAGGAAAACAATGTATAAGCACAGGGTTGAGATAAGAGATGGTGAGGCGATTATTGTCGGTCATCTGTATATACCGGATGAGGAGTCTGACCGTCCATGCGTCGTCATAAGTCATGAATTCGGGGTGGATCAGAACTGGGAGAGCAAGTATGCTATCGAGCTCGCCAGAAGGTCGTACCCGGTCTTCACGTATGATTTTCCGGGTTCCGGAAACGGCTGCAGCACCGGGAGAGATACCAGAGAGATGAGCATACTGACCGAGCTTGGAGATCTCAAGGCTGTGGTCGGATATCTGCGTAAAAGGCTTGGAGACAAGGATCTCGTACTCTGCGGCTTCTCGATGGGCGGTTTTGTCTCTGCTCTGGCAGCTGCCGAGCTGGGAGAAGAGATAGCGGGGCTCATTCTCGTGTATCCGGCGCTCTCCGCCTCGGATGACGCAAGAAAAGGCAAAGCTCTCGGCGCGCGTTTTGATCCTCATGATCTTCCTGCTGAGTTCAGCACGAAAAAACCTCCGGTGACTCTCGGGCGCAGATTCATCGAAGATGCCTTTGCGGTAGAAAACTGGCTTGACCGCATAGGAGAGTATAAGGGGCCGGTTTTGCTCATACATGGAGAGAATGACAGAGTCGTTCCTATAATATATTCCGAAATGGCAGCGAGTGTTTATGAACACGTCCGTTTTATAAGGATGCCGCATGCAGGACATATATTCTGGCAGCCGTGGGTCAAGAACAAGGCGATACAGAAGATGATAGTGTTCCTGGCTGAGCTTAGCTTTAGCAGACAGATTCGTGACAGAAAAAAAGGCTCCCGTACCTGACGGGAGCCTGAAGGCGTGATCGCCTTTGTCAGTTGCATTATTCAATTATTTCGATGAGGGCAAAGATTATTCTGCCCGTTTTTCGCGTTTTGTTTTCCGGTGATTATCTCTCTGTGCTGTTATTGATTACGACCGGATTGAGCGGCAGCATTACAGGTGCCATGCACAGAACTGACATCAGCTTGTTTTCGTTTCTCTTGATTATTCTTTCCATTTCCTTAATTCTCATTTCTTTAACCTCCGATTATATATTTTGGTTTGTTTGTTTTCTTTCTCAGGTCCTGAAGCTTTCATCTTGTTTTTCTTATCTCTCCCTCAGGACAATTGTATTGTAGCTCCGATTTCGACAAATTGGAAAC
>JAFRGH010000125.1 GCA_017433945.1 Mogibacterium sp.
ACTTTGCGTAAGATCCCATTGATGATCGGTCTCGTATTATATTACAAAACAAAAGAGCTGCTTTGTCAGCAAGCTCTCTGTATATCTTTCATATTCAGTTGTTACCCGCTATTATAATCTGTTAATGAATTCGGGTTATCCTGATATGTGTTTCTCTTTGTGCTCAGCTCTCCTGATCAGCTGATGCCTGTAAGCAGGCTGTCCTTGAAGAATTGTTATACCAAGATAACCTCTCTCTCAAATGTTCCCATCGGTCTATACCTCCTGTTTCCTGCATCATCCGATGCATGATCGCCTGCCGACTGCAACTGCTGCAGATCCTCTCTTATACTTTCCTCTGATAACCTCCCGCTGATCCGTGATCGACTACTGCTTTCCTCTCACCTGTATGTCAGCCTTGTACTATTTCGTCCCGGTACTTTCGCTTGGCTTTTGAAATCATCAAATGATTATCTGAAGCATCCTGCTACTATTTCCATCGCTACTTCTTCCTCGGCTTTTGTGCTTGGCTGAGTACTTCTTCATCGACTTGATCTCTGAAAGGGCTGTTCAAAAGAGGGATCTTCTGATCTGCCGGTCACTCTTGCCCTCGCTGCTGTAATGATATTATACAGTCAATTCCGGGAAATGAGTGCTTTCGTATGTCGGCCCGAGTTTACTTTCCCTTGGCTTGTCTAGATTGTACATCTTCAGGTACAAGATTGTCAATATGCAGCTGTGCACTAAAAATATACAAGCTTAGTCTTTGGTACAATTCACCCCGCAGCCAGGGACAGTCTGCAGACCGCGACACTCGCAGTGAATTGCAGCTAGTCTTCTATGCGCATGATGTTATCGATGGATTTGATAATATTCTCGTTAAGGATCTTATTGAGGACATAGTACAGGAGCGGGCGCTCGACCTCGAATATCCTGAATATCAGAGCAGCGACGCGTTCCTTACCGGATTCATACGGGGCTTCCTGCCGCACTGCTTCAACGCTTACGCCAAACTGTCCGAAGGTGGTGGTGATCCTGCCAAGAACTCCGGGTCTGTCGGTTACTGTCATGCGGACATAGTATTTGCTTGCGCCTTCGCCTATAAATTTCACTCCGGAATCGTAACGCAGCTGGGGAACGATATCATACGCGGAGTCTTTTTCGAGCTTTCTGGCTATGCCTATTATGTCACCGAGCACTGCGCTGCCGGTAGGCAGAGGCCCGGCTCCTCGCCCGTAAAACATGAGATCATCAACGGCATTTCCCTTAACGAAAACAGCATTGAACTCATTACTGACAGCTGCCAGAGGGTGACCTGCAGGGATCAGCACAGGCTCAACATTTGCATACAGGCCTTTTTTGCCTTTTTTTGCGCTGGCGAGCAGTTTGATGCGGTATCCGGCATTGAGAGAATATTCGATATCTTCGCGGGCTATTGTTGTGATTCCGCGGGTAGGTATATCTTCCGGGGATACCTCAGCGCCGAATATGATCGACATCAGTATGGACAGTTTATTGGCTGCGTCATAGCCTTCGACATCCGCTGCCGGATCAGCCTCGGCAAAACCTTTATTCTGAGCTTCTTTGAGCACCTGCGCGTAGTCGTTGCCGTATTCGGTCATTTGGGTAAGTATGTAGTTGGTCGTGCCGTTCAGTATTCCGTGGACTTCACTGAAACTATTGGATAAAAGCGCCGTGGTCAGAGAAGTAAGGATAGGGATGCCGCCGGCAACTGCAGCTTCGCATCTTATAAGGACGTGATTCTGCTGTGCAAGATCGACGAGATATCGGCCGTTCGCTGCTATAGCGGCTTTATTTGCGGTGACCACGCTTTTGCCATTGGAAAGGGCCCTTGCCATATACTCAGTGGCAGGCTCTATTCCGCCTATCAGCTCGACTACGATATCTATTTCCGGATTATCGAGTATATCACCGACCTCGGCAGTGTATTTTTCCTTGGGGATATCGATACCGCGGTCTTTATCCGGATGGCGGTTCAGTATTTTGACTATCTCAATATCTAAGCCGGTCGATTCAAGTATTCGATCGTGATTCATCGCCAGCGCCTGCCAGGTGCCTCTTCCTATATTTCCGATACCGAGCATGCCGACCCTGATCAACTGTTTCATAGCAATTATCCTCTCGTTATATTCATTCTGCTTTGCATCAAGTATACATTTTTTTGTACGTTTTTCACAAGCCTTATGAATCAATGAAGACATTGAATATCAGCGGCGGTTATAATTCAGCCCACGGCCAGAGGGCAGACTGCAGACCGCGACACTCGCAGTGCATTGCATCGGCGTTCGCTCTGCACTCGCGGGGAGTTTGCGCAAAGTCCGCTTTTTGATCCTGAAGGCGGACCGCGCACAACTCCGGCCGCTCCTGCTGCCGCTAACTTGTGCACTGCATCTGCTCGGTCGCACAGTCTGCGGTCTGCCCCTGGCCGTGGGCTGAATTCTAATCAGCGGTGTATCTCAGCGAATCGTAACATCGGATTGAGCTTTATTTTGGGGGAT